>CAZWSD010000481.1:0-2871 GCA_964636535.1 uncultured Acidobacterium sp.
TTCCCGCCGCACTTTGCTCCGCTCGTGCGCGTGAGATCGCGACGACAGCGCAACGCATGATCGCCCACCGAAAGACAGCCTTATTTCAACCCCAAAGGAGAACCCAATGCCCCTGCTAGAAGTCACCCAAACCCGCCACCTCAGCGCCTCTATTCGGTTGACGGATACGACCGCTACTCAGGTCGATCAGTACGCCACTTTCATCCACGCTTCTGCGAATGATGTTGTGGAGCAGGCGCTTGCCTATGTCTTCTCGAAAGACCGTGAGTTTCAGGAGTTCCTTCGTACTCCTGAAGCACAGCGGATTACGCCGACATTGCGCGTGCGTAGAGCATCCGCAAATGATGCAGCGGAACCGTCCGTGAAGAAGCCGGTTTCCGCAGCGTCTTCAGCATCCAAAACCCCGGCAGTTGTGGCGGGTTCGAGAGCATGATCCTCCATCTACATCTGTGGCCGTGCCAGAGCGGTGCTGCGCACCGGGTGTATTTCGACACTCCACCCCTCAGAGGGTCGTGCAGGTATACCAACGTAAACCTGCTGAAGCTGAAAGAAATACGCTAAAGCCGGTATACGCAGGTATACCGGCCCGGAGTCTTCCAATGTCCCTTCTCCCCGCACAAACCGGCGCGAAGAAACCGACCAATAAAACCGTCTTCCGCAATACCACGCGATGCCTGAAATTGACGGAAGTCGAAGCACGACTGCTTGATGAAGTCGCTACCGCGAAGGGCGTTCCGCGTAGCGAATGGATGCGTGATGTGATCCTGCGCGAATTGCGCTGTGAACCTGCGCCGGATGCTTCGTTGGCGGAGATTCTTGGCGTTCGCTTGCTCCTGGTCAATGTCCTGCGGCCGCTCGCCGCAGGACAGAATCTTTCGCTCGAAGGATTCGACAAACTGCTTGACCAGATCAGCACTTTAAAACACGAGATGGCCGGAAAGCTCATGGCCGAAGGAAGGAAATAAGACGATGGCAAAGACAACGTGGGGTCGCAAAGAAACGATTATCTGGCCTCAACACCGGCCCATCTATACCTATGGCGCAATCTTCGCCGCCATCGTCCTGACGCTCCTGTTTCTCTACGGTCGCCTCTGCTTCATCGGTACACCGTTGCAGCGTTTCTATATGCCGGTTTATGTGCGTACTTCCATCTTTGGGTCGTTCAGCAAGACGCACCGCAGTGAGTACCGGATGCTATTTCTGACCGGGCGCGGCAACAAGCCAAGCCCCGCCATGAATGATGATGTAGTGCGTGACAAGACCGGGGAGCCTGGAGGCCGAATCATCCCGCTGGCACTTTCTCCAAGTGCGCTCCAGCATGGCGACGACTTGCTTTTTCGCGCCCCGCTACGGAGCTACGTGGACGCTCGCCTCAGTGACTATCTCAAAGTTGCTGTCTATAAGGATGACCTGTCCGCCATTGTGAAAATACCGCTGCTCTGCGGGGCTGGGATTTTTCTTATTCTGTTACCGCTTGCCGTCACCAAGGATGTGAAGCGGCAGAAGGCACTGAAGTATGGGAGGCGACTGAAAGGCCCTGAGAAGTTGACTCCCCAGGAGTTCAACGAGGTAGTCAAAGGCGATGGCGTCGGGTTCAAAACCGATGACATGAAGGAGATGATTCGCATACCCGCGCGGGCCGAGGCCCAGCACATGCAGTTCATCGGAGACACCGGCGCGGGCAAGTCGGCCTTGATGTTCCAGGTACTCCGGCAGGTACAGAGCAGGGGCGATTCGGCCATCGTGTACGACCCGGCCCGCGAGTTCGTGAAGCGGTTCTATGACCCGAAGCGGGGCGATGTCATCTTGAATCCGTTGGACAAGCGCTGCCCCTATTGGGGTCCAGCCGAGGAACTTCGCAGCCGCTCCGAAGCGAAGGCGTTGGCCGTCTCCCTGTTCCAGCCGCCGCAGGATCGCAAGGGTGAGTTCTTCATCGAGTCTCCACAGAAAATCTTTGCCTTCCTGATGGCCTATGGGCCGACGCCGGACGAGCTCGTGCAGTGGATGTCGAACCCGGACGAGATTGATCGCAGGCTCAAAGGCACCGAGCACGCGCACCTGATCGACCCGCAGGCCCACCAGCAGCGAGCAGGCGTTCTCGGCTCCCTGGGATTGGTTGCCGATAGTCTTCGTCTCTTGCCGAAGAAGGCCGAGGGTAACGGCACATGGACCGCTTCCGACTGGGCGGAGAAACGGCAAGGATGGATCTTCCTTACCTCCAGAGCCGCCGAGCGTGAGGCGCTACGACCATTGCAGAGCCTCTGGATTGACTGGCTGGTTTTGCGTCTGCTCAATGAGCCGACCAAGGGACAAAAGCGTGTCTGGTTTCTGATTGATGAGTTAGCGAGCCTACAGAAGTTGCCGCAGCTCCATACGGCAATCACGGAGGGGCGCAAGGGGCAGAATCCGGTCGTGCTTGGCTTCCAGGGCAAAGCGCAGGTCGAGTACCTGTACGGGCATCTTGCCGAGGTGATGCTCTCGCAACCAGCGACGAGCGTTTGGCTCACGACCAAGGAGCCGAACGCTGGAGAGTGGGTGTCGAAGTTCATCGGGAAAGTGGAGATCGAGCGGTTGCGTGAGACACACTTCGACGGCACCCGAGCGGGACGCAATTTCACGATGGATAGGCAGGTTGAGCCGTTAGTTCTGGAGTCCGAAATCTCCGGCCTTCCAGACCTCCACGCCTTCATGAAATATCAAAACTACGTCACCTACTTTTCGTTTCCATACTTCGATATGCCTGAGATCGCCAAGCCCTTTGAGCTGCGGAAGCGGCCTGACGATAAGCTCCCGTATGACCCGAAGAACATACGGAGCGGCAAGCCGGAGGTGTCTTCTGCGGAACTGAAGCAGGAACCGGAACCCTCAGCT
>CAZWSD010000482.1:0-2868 GCA_964636535.1 uncultured Acidobacterium sp.
CTCCACTGACCCCGGATCGATCTCCAGTGCCTTATCAAACGCTCTCCGCGCCGCCATCACGTGCATATGCCCGCCCAGCCCGTGCCGTGTGTACTGCACATGCGTCACGCCCAGCCCGCTCCAGCCCGCCGCGTACTGCGGTTCGCGCTCCGTCACCTGCTCAAACATCTCGCGCGCCCGGTCCAGATCCGCCCGGCTCCCCGTCCGTAGCATGAACGACGAAAGCATCGCGCTCGCCTGCAGATATAGCTCCGATACTCCCTCGCCCAGCGCCTCCGACCGCATGGTCAGCCGCTCGGTCCGCCCCGTCAGTTGTCCGGTCCCCTGGAGCGATGCAAACACCTCGTTGCAGATCTCCATCTGCACCGCGATCAGATCGAACGACGCCACGCTGATCGAACCGCCGCCCTTCACGCTCTCCCGCGCCACATCCAGCAATTGCCAGTTCAGATCAAAGCCCTGCTCCGACCGCAGAAAGCTTCCCGTCAGCACGTAGTCCACAATCAGCTTGTGCCCGATTGCCAGCGGATCCATCTGCGACTGCGGCACGTGCATCAGCGCGCTCGATGGACGCACCACCAGCGACGTCATCCGCGCCAGCCGCGCTCCGATCGCGTCCGCCAGCGCATAGCCATACAGCGGAGCCACATCCGCCCCACCCAGGTTCTGAAACGGCAGCACCAGGATCGCTTGCGACTTCGCCTGCCCCGTCTCTGACTCCCGGAACCTCTCCGCCAGAAGAGACAGCAATCCCGTCGCCCGCTTCTCCCGCTCCGGAATCGTCGGCATCAGGTTCGCGCCCGCATCGCCCGGAATTACCCCCGTCTCAAACTGCATCGCCTTCATGATCGTCCGCAGCGCCTCGCGCACATCCGCCGCGCTCGCATAGCGCTCCGCCGGCGTCTTCTGCAGCAGCTTCCATATCACCGAACCCAGCTCCGCCGGCGCCTCCGGGCAGCACTCCGCAAGCGGCGTCGGATCCAGAAACTGGATCGCCCGGATCGTCTGAAACTCATCCGTATTCGGCCGCGAAAACGGATGACGCCCGCTCACCAGCTCGTACAGAATCACCCCCAGCGCCCACAAATCGCTCTGCACGCTGCTCTGCCCGGTCACAAACTGCTCCGGAGCCATGTACGCAATCGTCCCGCCCCGCGCCGTGTACGTCGCCGTCTCATTGCTCTTCGACGATGGCTTCGCCGGATCGAACTCCGCGTCCTCCCGCGTCAGCCGCCGCGCCAGTCCAAAATCCAGAATCTTCGCCAGCCCTCCATCCGTCAGCATCACGTTGGCGGGCTTCAAATCGCGATGAAATATCCCCAGCGAATGCGCCGCGTTCAATCCGTCCGCAATCTGGATGCCCACCGAAATCGCCAATTGCACATTCGACGGCCCCTTCGCGATCAGCTTGTCCAGAGACTGCCCGGGTACATACTGCATCGCGATGAACGCTTCCTCGTCCTGCTCACCCACCTCGTAGATCGCGCACACGTTCGGATGCTCAATCGCAGACGCCATCTGCGCCTCGCGAAGCACCGTCTTGCGCATCTGCTCGGCGCTCAGCAAACCTCGACGCAACACCTTCAACACCACCGGCCGCATCAGCAGCGAGTCTTCCGCCAGGTACACCACCCCGCTGCCGCCCGCGCCCAGCTTCCGCACCAGTTCGTATTGCTTGATCTTTCGCACTGTCATTTCCTCCCAGTCTAGCGGTTTCAGCGTCCAACACTCTGAATACGTCTGTGAATTCCGCTCCCGCAAAACCCTCCGCCGTTGCCTCGGCGCCCTCCCGCTATGGGCGGCCACCCGTCCGCCTCGATATACTCAGGGCGTTGCGATGGATGCGGAAGCATCCTTTCCGTACCGCTCTGTTCGCGCATCCGGCTCCTGTATTCGCACCGTGGAACACCGCCGGTTGTATTGGCCCATAGCGTCTGTTTCCTGCAACCTGGAGGTAACTTTTTCGCAATGAATTCGCGACTCCCCACCTTCCGCCGGCTCCTTTTCTCCGCCGCGCTCCTGGCTTTCGCCGCCGGCGCCGCCCGCGCCCAGACCACACCCGCGCCAGCACCGGCTTCGGCCCAATCCCAGCCGGCAACCCAGTCCACTCCCGCCAACCCGCCCTCGCCGCTGCGCCTGCCCAATATCATCAGCAACAACGCAGTCCTGCAGCGTGGCCGCCCCATCCACATCTGGGGCTGGAGCAGCCCCAACGAAAGCCTCACCGTTCAGTTCCACAATCAAAAGGAGCAGACCACCGCCAACTCTCAGGGCCAATGGGAACTCTGGCTCGCTCCCGAACCCGCGGGTGGACCCTACACCCTCACCGTGACCGGCAGCAATAACGAACCGCCTCTTACCGTCACCAACGTCCTGGTCGGCGACGTCTGGTTCGCCTCCGGCCAATCCAACATGCAGATTCCCCTTAACGGCTTCCCAGGTTCGGCCGTCATCAAAAATGCCGCCCAGGCAATCGCCGGCTCCGACATCCCCAATATCCGCCTCCTCAATATCCCGGATACCGCCTCGCCCACCCCGCTCAACGACATCACCGCCACCTGGACCGCCTGCAACCCAACCACCACCCCCAACTTCTCGGCCGTCGCCTACTTCTTCGCCCGCGACCTCGAAGCCCATCTCAACATCCCCATCGGCATCATTGATTCCACATGGGGCGGTACGCCCATCTCTTCGTGGATGAGCCAGCCGCTCCTCAAGTCGCACCCCGGCTTCCAGCCCGTCTACGCAAAGTGGGACGCCTTCGCCGCAAAACAGCCCCAGGTCGCCGCCATCGAGGCCCAGGAAAAACGCGAGGACGCAGCCGCCATCGCCGCCGGCAGACCCGCGCCGCCCCATCCCTGGCATCCT
>CAZWSD010000483.1:0-2863 GCA_964636535.1 uncultured Acidobacterium sp.
AGAGAACCATTCGTCAACCAGTCGCGAGTCAATCTAGTCATTTATAGAGAACAATTGGGCAACACGCCATGGACGAGTGTCGAGGCTGCCGCCGTGAAGGATTGCTGCTTAGCGAATGCGTACCGGAACCTATTTTTCTTCGCCGTCGAACCAACAGATGCCAAACCACCGTGGGTTCCTGATACTCATGTGCGATTTAATTGCAGCGACTTCACCCTAGAACAAGCTATCGGAGCCATAAAGCTGCGAGTGCAGGAACGCGGCGGCCACTACACGCCCTTAACCCCACTAAAGCGAGCCGAGATCCTTAAAGCAGAGGACGATTATCGACGGGCAAGATCCCGTATGAATTCAGAGGAAGGCCTCGCCCTCATTCAGTGCGACGTTTTGAAGCTTTTTCAAGAAGTCGAGAGACAGTGCGCCGCAGTCAACGCATCAGGACACGTACAGATCAGATATGAATCTACGTTCAAGGAGCGCTCCTCACCCCAATCCTGCATCCTAACCGACGACCGGGTGGGCATGATCATTTCATGGCACCAGCAATATTCGAATACCCCCGACCAGACTCAGTTCTTGGTCCAGGAATTCGCCAATGGTCTTATCTTCAACAGCGAGCGTGGGCGAAAGATGTATCTCGACCAACCGAAGCCGATCGCGGACACGAAATATGATCCGGACATGTCGCGGTCACGAGAACATGGATGGAGAAAGCGAGCGGATCAAACGTCCGAATTTCTAGCGTCAACCCTGCTCGCTGAGAAGTGCGTCGTACAGTTCCTTGACCTCGTCGAACGGTACAACAGCGGAAAGATCAGGAACCGATTCTGACATTTGTCATCGACCCAACCCCATTGGCTCTATCCTTTCTATATATAGATCGGTCTACCCATGCCTTCACTCGCGCGAGCACGGTTCCTGATCCTCTTCCTGGCTCTTCTCCTCGTCAGTGGAGCAGCCCCCGCCCGCGCCCAGCAATCGCCTCCCGTCGCCACACACTCCGAACCTATGCCCGTGCGGCCAGCACCACCCGCATATACATTGCCGCCCGCGCTGCTCGCCAAAGCGATCACCCTCACTCGCCTGCGCACCCTCCTCGCCTTCGGCGGCACTGCGTGGACCATCCTCGTCCTGCTGCTCATCCTCGCCTGGCGCTGGCCTGCCGCCCTGCGCAACTTCGCCGAACGCATCACCCAAAATCGCTGGCTCCAGGGACTCATCTTCCTCCCTATCGCCATCGTTTTTCTCAGCGTGGTCTCGCTTCCACTCGACATCTACAGCCAGCACATCGAACGCGCCTACGGCCTCTCCGTGCAGTCGTGGCCCAGTTGGTCTCTCGATCGGCTCAAGGCCCTCGGCCTCTCCATCCTCGTCTACACTCCGCTGCTGATGCTCTTGTTCCGCATCATCCGCAGGTCGCCGCGACGCTGGTGGCTCTGGTTCTGGGCCTGCACCCTCCCCATCATCGTCTTCACCGTCTTCATCTCGCCCATTTGGATTGATCCCATCTTCAACCACTTTTCTCCGCTGCAGAAAAGCGATCCCGCCCTCACCCTGCAACTGGAGCAACTGGCGCACCACGCCGGTCTCGACATTCCTCCCTCGCGCATGTTCCTCATGAAGGCCAGCGAAAAAGTCACCGGCCTCAACGCCTACGTCACCGGTATCGGCGCCACCACCCGAATCGTCGTTTGGGACAACACCATCCACAAACTTCCGTCCGATCAGATTCTCTTCGTCGTCGGGCATGAAATGGGCCACTACGTCCTCCACCACATCTATAAAGGCATCGCCTTCACCATGGCCGTGCTCATCGGCCTGCTCTGGCTTGCGTATCTCGCCATCAACGGGCTGGTTCGCCGCTTCGGCCCCCGCTGGCAGGTCCGCGCCCCCGACGATTGGGCCGCCCTCGCCGTCCTGCTGCTCGTCTTCACCTGCATCAGCTTCCTGTTCTCCCCCATCGCCAACGCTTTCAGTCGATGGGAAGAGCACCAGGCCGACATTTTCGGCCAGGAAGCCATCCACTCGCTTGTGCCCGATCCCCAGGTCACCGCACAGCAAGCCTTCGTCGCCCTTGGGGAGAACTACCTCGAGGCCCCCAACCCCAACCCCTTCGTGGAATTCTGGCTCTACAGCCACCCCTCCATTTCTCGCCGAGCCAGCTTCGCCGCCCACTACAATCCCTGGCTCCCCGGCCACCACCCCAAATATTTTCCCCGCTAGCTTGGCGCACCTTTTTCCGCCGCCCCGCCAATCTTTTCAGCTAAGTTGGCGCATTTTTCCGCGCGCGCGAGAATGCCCTCGCCCGCGATTTTCAGCAAATTAGTTGCCTTAGCAACCAATTTGCACAAAATGGCGCGAAATGGTTGCTAAGGCAACTATATTTTTCGTGCCCATTTTCATGAGAAGATCGAAGGCATGAACTGTCTATTTTGTCGGATTGTTTCCGGAGAAATTCCCGCCACCAAAATCTTCGAAGATAAGGTTTCCATCGCCTTCGCCGACATCCATCCTCAGGCGCCCACGCACTTCCTCGTCATCCCCAAAAAGCACATCGACTCGCTCGCCCAAGCCACCGCCGCGGACAAAGACCTGCTTGGCCATCTCACCTTGGTCGCAACCGACCTCGCGAATAAAAGGCTGTCCAAAGGTTTTCGGATTGTCATCAATACCGGAGAAGAAGGCGGCCAGACTGTCGATCATCTGCATCTGCATGTGCTCGGCGGCCGCGCCATGCACTGGCCCCCAGGATAAGAAATCCCCAGTGTTAACGGGGGCTTTCATTGCATTGGGGGAGTTGACGCCCGGGCGTGAGCCGGCGCTTTTGGATGCGGCAAACTCGGATCGGCTTTGTAGAGTTCTT
>CAZWSD010000484.1:0-2857 GCA_964636535.1 uncultured Acidobacterium sp.
CAAAGCCTTCCTGCTTGAGCTGCTGTGCGCGGCGCATGGAGTCCTTGTAATTTGAGTTGCCGCCATCGATGAAGATGTCGCCCTTCTGCATGTGGGGCTTGAGTTTCGCAATGGTTTCATCGACGGGATCGCCGGCGGGAACCATAAGCCAGATGGCGCGGGGGGTCTTGAGATTTTTGACAATCTCCTCGAGCGACTTGACGCCTACGCCGCCCGCTTGTGTGAGTTTCTGCACGGGCGCCTCGGCAAAATCAAAACCTACTACCGTATGGCCGGCCCGGCGCAGCCGCTCGGCCATATTGCCACCCATTTTTCCAAGACCAACAATTCCAATTTCCATTCCTCACTCCTTTTCTAGCTGCTGATTTCTGAGCGTTGACGATATGCGAGCTTTACACCGAGCCGATGGAGTTCATCTTCGAGCTGATTCGGTCCCTGGTAGTGTGTACCGTGGATGGCAAGTGCCGACGCAGCACTTGCATTTTCCTTTCTGTCATCGACAAACATGGTTTCGCGGGGGGAGCTCTGCGTGATATCCAATGCGAGCTTAAAGAATCTGGGATCGGGTTTGCGCAGGCCAACATAACCCGAAACCAGATAGGCGGAAAAGTCGTTGCCCAGGTCAAACTTCTGGATCCGGTAGTCCATGAGTTCCCGGGATTCGTTACTGAGCATCACCAGCCGAATGTCATCCTCGGCGGCGATTCGTCGCACGATGTCGATTGCTGTGTGAGGAAGCCAATTGGACATGTCCTTCATCCGCGCCCAAAACTGTTCTTTGGTGAAATCGCGGGGTTCATAGAAGACTGTGTGATCGAGGTAGTCACCTGCCGTGATCCGGCCCGTTTCCCAGGCATCATTCACTTCTTCGTGACGTGACTCAAAGTCGTCGGGGTCAAGCCGGAACTCGCGAAAGAGGTCGGCGCGCTCACAATGGTCCCACCCGTTGGTCAGCAGTACTCCACCAACATCCCACAATATCGTGCGGATTTTCGCCATGTCTGCAGCTCCTAGAGCTTTGATGTTCCCGGCATGTAATGAGCTTCGATTGCTTTGACCTTATTCAAACGGCGCACGAAGCGCTCTTCCTTTCGCTGAAATTTGGCATTGAGATAGCTGGTGACCAGATCGAATGCGAGGGCGGGGCCAATGATGCGCGCTCCCATCACCAGAACGTTCATATTGTCGTGTTCGACGCCCTGGTGGGCGGAATAAGTATCATGGCACATGCATGCGCGGATGCCCGGCATTTTATTCGCGGCGACGTTGACGCCGACCCCGCTGCCGCAGATGAGAATGCCGCGCTCAGCGCGGCCGGCAATCATGGCTCGGCCGACCGCTTCTGCGAAGTCAGGGTAATCGGAAGGCTCGGCATTGTATGCGCCCAGGTCGATGACTTCATGCCCCAGGCTCTCTACAAAGCGACGCACTTCCTCCTTAAGGGGAAAGCCGGCGTGATCTGCGCCGATTGCGATTTTCATCGACGCGCTCCTGCCATTTGATTCTTTGCACGCTCCACCAGCGCCTTGGCCCGGCCGGCAACGTTCTGACCCGTGAAGCCGAAGTGTTCCATCACCACCGGACCCGGGGCAGAAGCGCCGAAGCGATCGAGACCAATTACATCGCCGTGCGAACCAACATATTTCCACCATCCCAAAGTGGAGCCAGCTTCGACGGCCAGCTTGGGGAGATGATCGGGAAAGATGGAGGCCTTGTATTCCGAGCTCTGTTCTTCAAAGAGCCGGAAGCTGGGCATGGAGACAACGCGAGCCAGAATGCCATCCTGCTTGAGAAGTCCGGCAGCCTCAAGGGCGATCGAAAGTTCCGATCCGGAGGCAACGAGGAGGAGATCCGGTGACGAGCCACCTTCTTCGACGATGTAGGCTCCCTTCTGAACTCCCTCAAAGATTTTGTGCTTGTCAGGGTCGAGCACTGGCAGATTCTGGCGGGAAAGAGCCATAAAAGACGGGCGCTTCTGTTCGAGCGCGACACCCCATGCGGCCGAAGTTTCATTTGCGTCGGCGGGTCGGAAGTCCACGATGTAGGGGGTGGCGCGCAGGGCCATCAAATGCTCGACCGGCTGGTGGGTTGGTCCATCTTCACCCAAGCCGACGGAGTCGTGCGTAAAGACAAAGATGGAATGGGCCTTCATCAAGGCTGCCAGCCGGAGCGCCGGCTTGCAGTAGTCGCTGAAGACAAAGAAGGTAGAGCCATAAGGGATGAGGCCCCCGTGCACGGCCATTCCGTTGACCATGGCGCACATGCCGAATTCGCGCACTCCGTAGTAGATATTCTGGCCCTTGGCGTCGAGGTGGAAGTTGGCGCTGTCTTTGATTACGGTCTTTGTGGAAGACGAGAGGTCGGCTGCTCCTCCAATGAGCTCGGGCACGCTGCCGGCGAACGCGTTCATGACGGTGTAACCCGCGCTGCGGGTTGCTACCGGCTTGGTATCGGCGGCGAACTTTGGCAGGTCAGCTCGCCAGCCATCCTTCAGTTTTCCGGCCTGGGTACGTTCGAACTCCTCGGCGAGCTCGGGGAACTGCTGCTTGTATTTTGCGAACAATTCGTTCCACTGCTGTTCGTAACGCGCGCCCTTGGCGATGATTTCGTGCCAGTGCTTTTCGGCTTCCTCCGGGACATAGAAAGTCTTGTCTTCGGGCCAGTTGAGGTTCTTTTTGGTCTCCTTGACGGCTTCTGCACCCAGGGCCTCGCCATGCACTTTGCTGGTGCCTGCTTTGGGGCTGCCATAGCCGATCACCGTTCGAACCGCGATGATCGAGGGTTTTGCAGTCTCGGCGCGAGCCGCGTCGAGGGCCTTGGAGATGGCGTCGAGATCGTTGCCGTCCTCGACGATCTG
>CAZWSD010000485.1:0-2853 GCA_964636535.1 uncultured Acidobacterium sp.
GCGACTTTACCACCATGACCTGGTTTGACGATCTCTGGCTCAAGGAGGGCTTTGCTCAATACATGGCGTACCAGTCGTTGGCGGCGCTGCAAAAGCAGGAGCTGTCCTCAACAGCCGGACCTGCGACATCCCAATCTCCTGTGCTCCCGGTTACCGGTCTCCATGCCGCCACCAACCCCTGGAACTACTTCTACCAGACCATCAAACCGGCAGCCTACGCCATAGACGAAACGCGCGGCACCACGCCTATCTATCAGAGTATCCCCAACCTTGACGACGCCAAATCGGCCTACGGAGCCATCGTCTATAACAAAGCTCCCGGCGTGCTGAAGCAGCTCGCCTTTGTCATAGGGCACAAGGCATTCCGTCACGGCCTGCAGGACTATCTCGCCTCTCATCCCTACGGCAACGCCAACTGGAACGACCTCGTGCAGGCGCTCCAAACCGCATCTGGAAAGAACCTGCTGCCATGGGCCGATCTATGGATTCGCCATCGCGGCATGCCCGAAATTCATGTCAACTGGTCCTGTTCCAACGGCAAAATCGCTTCTTTCGCCCTCAGTCAGCAGGACGTCCTCGGTACGGACACGGTATGGCCCATCGCCACCAATGTCCTGCTCGGCTATCCCAGCGGACATAGCGTCACGCTCCGCGCGCAGTGGAGCACCGCCTCTGCCGCGTTTCCACAAGCCGTCGGCAATGCTTGCCCGGCCTATGTCTTTGCCAACGCCGGGGACCAGGCTTACGGCCTTTTTTTGCTCGATCCGCGCAGCCGCGAGTTCGTTACCGCGCACCTGAATCCCAATAACAAGGTCATCCCCGGCAGTCTCGAACAGGCCATGCTCTGGGGTTCCCTCTGGCAAAGCGTTCGCCTTGCTGAATTCTCTCCAGCCCGATACCTGCAGCTCGCGCTCCGCGACCTGCCCAGTGGGCACAGCGAATTGCTCACCGCGAGCGTGCTCGCCCGCAGCGAGTGGGCGCTGCATCACTACGTTGGCCCGCAAACACGCCGGCAGTTTGTTCCCAGATTCGCCGCGCTCGCCGTCAGCCGCATGCAACACGATACCAATCCCGATCTCCGCATTGTCTGGTTCCGTGCACTCCCGGGCCTTGCCGAACAGCAACCAGCCCGCGATGCTGTCAAGTCTCTCCTCACCGGCAAGCTGAAAATTCCTGGCGTAAAGCTGCGGGTATCGGATCGCTGGAACCTCATCACTTCGCTCATCGCGTACCACGATCCGCAGGCTGCTGCCTTCCTCGAAGCCGAGCGGAAGCGCGACACGCCCGATGAAGCCCGGCGCTTTGCTTACATCGCGCGCGCCGCCACCCCATCTGTTGCCAGCAAACGCTACTACTTCAACGATTACCTGCACAATCCCCGGCGACCTGAGGACTGGATCTCATCAAGCCTCGGTGCCTTCAACTACTGGAATCAACCCTCTCTCACTCAGCCCTTTGTGCTGCCTGCTCTTGAGGCCTTGCCTCAGGTCGAGAAAACGCGCAAAATCTTCTTCCTCGTCACTTGGCTGGATGCTTTTCTTGGCAACCAGACTTCCGCCGCCGCTGACCGCCGGGTTCACCAGTACTTGAGTATCGCGCCCATTGCACCAAACCTGCGCCTCAAAATTCTACAGGCCGTCGATCAGCTTGACCGCACCGTCGCCATCCGCGCAAAACACGGCGCCCGCTAATCCAGGAGGTGATCCGCATCGATGACAATATGCAGGTACATCGGCGCGCAGAACGCTACGCCCACCCAACCCCGTAAGAAAGGAGACAACCGCCGCTCATGAATCAAAACGGAACCTGGGTCCTCATGCTCTTCGTCGTCATTGTCATCGGCCTGCTCCTGCTCCTCTTGCACCTCACAAGATTTGGTGACCTAGTTCAGGGCCGCATCCCCGACCGGCCACATCGGCGCCTGTTTCTTTCCTCCATCAGCTTCTTTCTCACATTTCTCGTGGTGCGGCTGTTAGTTATCTCCATCACGCACCATTTCGGCCCATTTCATTGGGTCTATTTCCATGGGAAACACATTCACCATCTCGTCTGGGGGATCGTCCTCCTCCTGCTCGTCGGATACGGTTACAGTGCGGAAATCGGCCACCGCGAGACGCCGTGGTCCATCTTTCTCAGCCGCCTCTTCGCCATTCTCTACGGCGTCGGCGCCGCTCTTACGCTCGATGAGTTCGCCCTCTGGCTCAACCTCAAAGATGTCTACTGGGCAAGGCAGGGCCGCGAAAGCATCGATGCGGTGGTCCTGTTCGGTGCGTTTCTGGCCATCGTCACCTGGGGTGCGCCACTTTGGCGCGGCATGCGCTACCGCAGCAAGTAAGCAGTTTAGTGGAAGCAATCGGGCGAATCTGCGGGTCATGGCTATCTTCAATCACTCTGCAACGCCACCACGGATGCTCTAGACTCAAAATCAATGTCAGAATTCCTGCTTTTTCATGGCGTCGCCATCGTCATGCTGATTCTGGCCAACGGCTTCTTTGTAGCCGCTGAGCTGGCGCTCGTGAGTGTGCGCGCCACCCGCGTTGAGCAGCTCATCCAGTCCGGCGATGCCCGCGCTCTCACCGTGCGGCGGCTGCAGGAAAATCTTGGCGACTTCCTTCCAGCCGTGCAGCTCGGCGTCACCCTCTGCAGCCTGGCCCTCGGTTGGATCGGCGAGCCTTTTATCGCAGGCATCCTCAGCCGCTGGATCGGGTGGTTCCCAGATTCCCGCCTTTACGGTCACATCGCCGCCCTTGCGCTCGCCTTTGCCGGGATCACCTACTTTCAGGTGCTCGTCGGCGAACTCGTTCCCAAGGCTCTTGCCCTACATCGCACGGACCAGATGGTGATGGCCATCGC
>CAZWSD010000486.1:0-2851 GCA_964636535.1 uncultured Acidobacterium sp.
GAGTCCCCGGTTCGCCCGCCTGAAGTCGCATTGCGCACTTAATCGTCCTCACGCGGATACGCCCGGAGAGACCACCTAGTGTGCTGTCCCACCGATAAGTTGTTAAATTCGCTGGCTCTTGACGACGCTCAGGGGGGGGTATAGTCGGACGGCTGATATGACTTTCGCTGTAAGGAGAGCACACATGAAGAAAATCCATTGGGTCGGTCTCGGGTCGTTCCTCGGATTGGTTTTTGGGATCTTGGCCTCAGGTCTGGTCCGAGCGGGTGGCTTGGCTGTCGAAGAGTGCACGAGCTGTACAAGCCTCGTTCAGTTCGAGCAGTATGCCGCCCAGAATATGCCGTCGGGAGCCTCTGGTAGTGGCGGCCTGACTCTAATCCATTTTGTCTTGGTGAATCCCAATGCCGCTCTTCTTGCGACTATGACTTACGAACATTTCTATGACGATGGGACGGGGCAGTGGGTGAACCGGTGGTTTTGGGGTACGAACTCGACCAGCGAAATGGAGGAGGCGTTCGCCGTGGCAGCACCTCCATTTCAAATCAATGTACCCTCGAGTGTGGCGACGACGTTCACAGGATCGGCACAGGCAGGGACGGTGAGTGCTTGGTTTGACGAGGTCAACGCTGGAACTGCCGTGCCACTCGGGACAGTTGCACTCGTAGTATTTTCGGACGGATCTTCAGCGGAGTATCAGGCGACAAGTACGGATCCGACGGCCTGGAGTTTTGTGCCCGAGAGTGGGCATGCGACCGATGGAAGCCCTGAGAATGACAGCGGCCAAGTTGTCAATGCACCGTCTTACAACTACTATACGCAAGACCAGTCAGTGACTTTCCCGCCGATCGAGATGCAGCTTGCTGCAGATGAAAAGCGGGAGGAGAGTTTTACCGATGGGCTTTATTGTTCGGCAAGGTGCCAACTGCAGGGCGAGTTGTCTATTGATTTTTCCACCACGGGGCAACTTTTTGACAACTATTTCCCTTGCATTACAGGTGTTTGCGGCAACTTTCCCGGTGGTCCTGGTAGTTGAGCGAACCGAAGCGTGCGGGTATCGCCGGGGGTTGTGATCTGTGTGGCCCTGGACTGACAAAATAGTTCGCGCGGGGCACCCAAACGATAGCTTTGCACTTGGTGACGAAACTGAGACTCGATACTTCCAATTGCCTTTGGCGTTCATGGTGGAAGCGGTTGTTTTATTGGCCTTTGGGATCTGGCTTGGAAGCTGGATACCCAAGGCGGCTTCCCACTCCACCTTGGGGCAAGCAGTTGTAATTCGCTGGATTCTGCGCAGCGCGACAATCCAGCAGAAGGTGCAACTCCCGCATGCCATCAAGCATGGACGACCACGCAACTTGCTTCAGCCCGTGCAGCAGCCGGCAGTCCTGTTGCCTTCCTCTACATGGCGCGTCCCGGAAATCGGCATGCCCTCGCTAAAGGCCGCGACACCGCTCATCAGAACCCCTATGTTGTCATCCAGAGGGGGTGCTTTCGGGAATGGGCTCTGGGTCGATATCCCGATTCCCGGTGCGGGCGGATTGCCAGATACCGGATTACGCGTGGTACAGACTCGTTTTGGCTTCCTGTATGGTCTTGGGCCTGATCATAGAAGAGCCGGGTATCAATGGATCGAGGGGCGCGTCAACCGCGCGGGGAAAGTGGTCTCTGTTGAGATTATGCGATCCAATATCGGAAGCGCCGTTGTGGATCACGCAGTGGTGCGGGCCCTTCTCAGATGGCGTTTTATGCCGCTCAGGATCCATGGGCACCGGACAGGGTTCCGTATCATTGCAGTTTCGTGGTTTGAACCGGCACGCGTGTGGTACCGCCAATTTCAGATGTTACGAGATCCACAGAAACGTCAATGGCGCTGGGATGGATTTCAAGCTCAGTGGATCGGGGGGGAAGACAAGGAATCTGCCGCGATGCACTGGGTGCTTTATCCAATCAAGGGGCATCTGCCGTTTGCGGTGCCGGTACATTGGGGGTACGGTCCCAGTAGGATCTCTCCGTCTCCCCCGGGACTGGCCCAAGCCGTGGCCTATTTTCTGGAGCATATCAGACAGCGGTAGACTCAGATGGTGAAACTTCAGTCGATGCATGCCATCCGTTTGGGATTCCCTAGCGCTCTTTTGCTCTGCTTAGCTGCCTGTGTCAGCCCACCCCGTATCATCGGGCCGACCCATCCCCCCATCTCACCTGCGGCGGTCGTGGTCTACCGTCCACCGCTTTTGCCCAAGCACTACACGGTAGTTGCAAAACTGGATGCCACAGGATATGGCGGCTGGAGTTCCCCGCAACTCGACCAGATGGTGATCCAAAAACTCCGCCGGGAGGCCGCACGGATTGGTGCTAACGGAATCCTGCTGATCCTGAAACCGTTGGTCAAGCTGTCTGGCTACTATGAGCAAACACATTTTGGTCTTGATGCCCGATGGTCAGGGCCTCCCGCCCACCCGTTCGTCAGGGCAGAAGCTATCTATATCCCGCATGATGCACGTACCAACTAGTATATGTCCCTTAATGAACTTTCATAAATATTGAGGGTTTCATCGGTTATCCTGACACGGGAGGATAGCCATGAGAACGGGACGACCGAAGAAGCAGGAATTGGTTCTGAGTGCCAGGGAGCGGGCGCAACTGCTGAGCTACAGCCGCTCGCGGTCTCTGCCGCACGCCCTGGTGAGGCGGGCACAGATGGTGCTGAGGTCGGCTGCAGGAGACATCAATACCGCGATTGCCGAGCGCCTAGGGGTATCGCTGCCGACGGTGGGCCTGTGGCGTAGGCGCTTTCTGGCGCGGACTGGCCGGGCTGTATGCGGAGCGCCCGGCGGGCGCGCCGCGCACCTAT
>CAZWSD010000487.1:0-2849 GCA_964636535.1 uncultured Acidobacterium sp.
GGAGCAGCCGGACGGACGCCGACTGACGCCCAAAACCATCGACGGCGCTGATACCTATGAGGTGCAACAAGGCTTTGATCTTTCTGCGGGCGAAGCGCTCTATGGGCTTGGGCAGCGCCCAGATGGGACTTTCAATGTTCGGAGCATGCCCATCCAGCTCCTCCAGGCAAACACAAACATCGCCATACCGTTTCTGGTCTCGACCAAAGGGTATGGTCTTCTGTGGGACAATGCCGCTCTGACGTATTTCAATCCGACGACGAAGGAAATCGCCATTGATTCCACCACCGGCAACGGCGTCTTTCGCACGGGACGCGCGGGGGAATACGGATTCCTGTTGCAGGGCAATTTTCGCAAAGAACTTCAACTCGATATATGCGGAAAGTCCGTGATCAGCATTAAGAACATGTGGGTGCCTCGTGCCGCGGGCGGGAAAATCCATCTCAAAGCCAACACCACTTGCCAGGTGCACGCTGAGACGGGCGGCAAAACGCAACTCTCGGTCCGGTATCCGTCGAATACCATGGCATTTCAGTCTCAGGCGGGCAAGGGAGTCAATTATTACTTTATGTATGGGCCAAGCCTAAATAGGGTGGTTGCCGAGTACCGCGAAGAGACGGGGACAGTACCGATGCTTCCGAGGTGGGCCTTTGGTTTTTGGCAATCGAGAGAACGCTACTCCAGCCAGAAGCAACTCCTCCACGTTGCCTCCGAGTTCCGGGAAAAGAAAATTCCTGTGGATGTGATGGTGCAGGACTGGAGGTACTGGGGCAAGTACGGTTGGAACGCCATGCGCTTCGACAGGAAGTATTATCCGCATCCGGCCCAGATGATCTCCGACCTGCACCGCGAGCATCTTCATTTCGCGATTTCGGTGTGGGCGAAGTTTGGAAATCAGACGGAAGTGATCCAACAGTTCCGGAAGGAGCATTACCTTTTGCGCCACAACGCCGAGAATGCCGAGACTGCGGGCGAGGATAGTTGGGTGGACATGTTCAATCCGGGGGCGGACAAGTTGTTCTGGGCGGATATGAACAAGCGCCTCTTTAAGGATGGCGTGGACGCCTGGTGGCTAGATGCATCCGAACCCGAAGGCGATCCGTTGAGAACGAGCAGCACCTATTTAGGGCCGGGAGTTTTTGTGCGCAACGCCTATCCGCTTTATGAGACGACGGCAGTGTCTGCAGGCCAGCGCTCGACGGACCCGAACAAGCGCGTGGCCATTCTTACGCGTTCCGCCTTCGCGGGACAGCAGCGAATCGGCACGATCTCCTGGTCAGGAGATATCTCAGGGAATTGGCTTACCTTGCGGAGGCAAATTCCCGACGCTCTCAGTTTCAGCATGTCTGGCTTTCCCTATTGGACCAGCGACACGGGTGGATTCTTCCGGCCGGCGGATCAGTACACGTCGAAGGCGTATCACCAACTGCTCATTCGCTGGTTTGAATTCAGTACGTTCTGTCCCATTTTCCGAGTTCACGGTTGGGAGTCGAAGACGGCCATCTGGAATTATGGTTCAACCACCGAAAAGACGATTCTGAAATTCGATAAGCTGCGGTATCGACTGCTGCCATATATCTATTCCACGGACTGGGATGTGACGAGCCAGGGACGGTCGATCATCAACGCGCTTCCGTTTGAGTATCCGCACCAGCTGGCGCTCCGCAACGTCAGCCACGAGTTCCTGTTCGGAAAATCCCTCCTCGTCAGTCCTGTCACACGCAGGAATGCCACCTCCCGGCGGGTGACGCTGCCGGCGGGAGACGGATGGACGAACTTCTGGACGGGCCAATTGCTCCAGGGGGGACACGTCATTACGGCGCAGGCGCCGCTCGACCAGATTCCGGTCTTCGTGAAGCAGGGCAGCATCCTCGTACTCGGTCCGGTGATTCAATCCACGGCGGAACCGGAGAACCCCATGGAAATCCGGATTTATCCGGGCCGCGACGCCAGTTTTCAACTGTATGAGGACGCAGGCAGTGGATACGGATACCAGCACGGCGAATACAGCATCATTCCGATGCATTGGAACAATCGTCACGACACGCTGGTGATAGGTCAACGGAAGGGCAGCTTCCCCGGCATGCGGAGGAGTTATTCATTTCGAATCGAAATGGTGAGGCCGGGACACGGTGTGGGCTCTCACGTTGATCTTCACCCGGGCGCAGTTGTAAATTATGTCGGGCAACGAATCGAAGTTCCGATCAAAGCGGGAGACTAGATACGCAAGAGCTGAAAGTCCGCGCGGCCCTCCTTAATATACGGCCACGTCAGGGATTCCGATTGAGCTGCTTCACGAAGGCGCAAACGGTGTGTCCGTATTGTGGCATATAAGGATTGCTTGAAATTGATTGGTTGCTGTCGGTGGTCAGGCGATGGAGCGTTCACCGTGTGAGACTGTGCGGAGCCGAGCATGGGAGGAATCAATCGCCGGGCTCGGGGATGGCGCGATCGAGGTGGACGTAGCCGCCGTCGACGAAGACGAGCTGGCCGGTGGTGTGGCTGGATTGCGATGAGAGCAGAAAGAGTGCCATGCTGGCGATTTCTGTGGGTTCGGTGAGGCGCTGCCCGAGCGGGATCTTCGAGGTGATGGAGCGCAGTTTTTCCTCTGAATTGGGAAAGGTTGCGATCCAGCGCTGGTACTGCGGCGTGTTGACTTCAGAAGGGACGATGGCGTTGACGCGAATCCCGTATGGCAGCAGCTCGACGGCCCACTCGCGTGTGAGGGCCAGCTCGCCGCCCTTGGATGCTGCATAGCCAGAGGTTCCGCCCTGGCCGGTGATGGCGGTTTTGGAGGCGATATTGACGATGGATCCCTGGGATTTTTTCAGAGCGGGCAGCGCGTAGTG
>CAZWSD010000488.1:0-2846 GCA_964636535.1 uncultured Acidobacterium sp.
ATCGGCTTCAATCTGCTTCGCAATCTCCGCCGCCCGCCGCGCATAACCAGGCTTCTCCAGCAGAGCCCGCAGCGGCCGCAACGCCGTCTGCGCGTTGTAATGCGGACGCCCAATCACCTCCGCCACCCCCAGCCGCCGAACCCTCCGCGCATTGTCCGGCTGGTCGTGGCTGTACGGCATCACCAGCATCGGCTTGCCCGCCCGCAGCGTCTGCGCCGTCGTACCCACTCCACCCTGGTGCACCACCACCCGCGCATACGGCAAAATTCTCGAGTACGGCGCATACTCCGCCACAAAAATACTCTCCGGCATCTTCCGCTTCGGATAATTCCCCGGCTCATTCCCCACCAGCAGAACCGCGCGCTGGCCCAGCTCTTCGGCTACCTTCGCGCTCTCTTCGTAAAAACTTCCCGCGTCCAGTACCGCCGCCGAACCCAGCGTAAACACCACCGGCGCCGGTCCCGCCTCCAGAAAATTCCTCAGCTCCGGTACCAGATCCTCCACGCCCGCGTCCCCATCATAGAAAACAAACCCCGTCGTCCGCGTCTGTTTCGGCCAGTCCTTCTGCTTCTCGCCCAGCACCTTTGAAAACAATGCCAGCACCAGCCGCTTCGAGTGTTTCGCATCAAAAATCGGATCGTCCCCACGCGGCAACCCCAGCTCCCGCCGCAACTCGTAGACCGGCTCCGGCCACTCCCGCGTCACATATCGCGCAAATCGCGCCACCACCTGCCCCGTCCCCGGCACCACCGCCTGCACCTTCGCCAGCAGCGGATACGGCGGCAGCACCGGCGGATCGTACGCCGAAAAAAACGAAAACGGAGCCAGCACATAACTCGCCCACGGCAATCCCGTCTTCTCCGCCACAATCGGGGCCGCGTACGCCAGCTCGCCAGCCACCAGCAGATCCGCTCCTCCTCTTGCGCTCACCGCCGAAAGCAAATCTTCATAACTCTCGCGTATCGACGGAAACAAAAACTCCCTCAGTCCCCGCTCCGTCCCCCGCTTGATGTCGTAAATCATCGCCACCAGCCGCTTGTCGTGCGGATCCTGATCCGGACGCACCGCCGCAAACTCGATCCCCAGCGGCTCAATCTTCTCCCGAAACATCTCCGGAACCGCCAGCACCGGCGCATGACCACGCCGCTTCAGCTCCAGCGATAGCCCGATCAATGGATGAACATCCCCAAACGTCCCAAATGTAGTCAGTACAATCCGCATGCCCTAAAAACTTGCCTCGAACAAATGAAATCTCCGCTCCAGCTCCCACTCTTCCTGCGCCCTCTGGCTGTGATCCACCAGCTCCGCGCACGCGCCCCTCGGCTTCGCATTGCCAAGCTGCCCGCGGCACGCCGCCACCGGCGTCGTCAGCCGCTCCGGCGTATACCGCACCCACAAACTCTTCCCCGGCAAAAACGCATGCGCTATTGAGGTCCGCGCCAGCAGCTTCATATCCTCATACGTCAGCGGATAAGTCTCCGCAGCACGCACATACTCGTGCGTCAGATCAATCCGCTCCACTCCCTCATCATCGGTCGACAGCGCCACCGGCACGCCATACTTCCGGTACAGCATAAATGGATGATCCCTTCCCTTCACCCCAAGAATGTCCGCGTTGCTCGTCAAATTGATCTCCACCATGATGTGCTTCCGCGCCATCTCTTGCAGCAATTGCACCGGATGGTCTTCATACGCAATATCCACCCCATGACCAATCCGCTCCGCGCCTGCAATCTCCACCGCCTGGCGAATGTGAAACCGCAAATCCTTCGGCGGCACCAGCCCCATCGTCAGTTCCCCCGCATGCAGCGTGATATTCACCTTCGGATAGAACTTGTGCATCGCCCGGATCATCTCCATATGCATCGTGTAGTCCTTCAGCGAGTAATACCCGTCCTCCGGCTCCACCAGGTTGATCCCCACCACATCCGGATCCGTCGATGACACCTCAAATCCCAGCAGAATCTGCGCAAATACATCCGGCGCAGGCATGTTCCGCAACACCTGGTACAGAAACCGCACCTTCACCCCGCACGCCGCCGTCGCCTCAGGCGTCCCGCAATGCTCCAGATCCCTCTTCTGCGCAAGCACCGTCGAAAACATCTTCCGGATCGCCGGCACTTCCCTTCCTATCCCCGCAGCCAGCAGCTTCTCCCGGTACTCGGCAAAATTCGAATCGAACCCCACCTCCTGGGCCAGCTTCTCCGCGGCGCTGAAATCCGGCGTCACCATGATTTCCAGGTATTGCTCATTCTCCCCCGCCGCCTGCGTCGCCACGTCGTTCACCCACTCGCCGCGATGGCTCTTCGACAATCCGCTGAACCGCCCGAAAGTATCAAAAAACCAGTCGTGCCCTGACTCACCCGTCACCGGCACAAATGTCCGCATCGAAAACGCATCCACCAGCTCGTTATATAAATGTTCGTGCTGCGGCAGCGCCGACGCCGCCACATCTCCCTGCGGGCAATCCGGCGCGTGATACTTCGGGTCAAACCGCAGTCCCGCCACATTCACGCAAAGACCATCCTCCGCCGCATCTTTCAAATACGTCTCCGCATACACCGCGCCCGAAAGATGCATGTGCAGGTCCGCACCCTTCGGCATCTTCCGCAAAAACATCTCCAACTCGGGCTGGCCCTCCTGCCGCGCCTCCTCAAACGCCCGCGCCGTTCTCGCCTCCGCCGCGCTCGCCTGCGCCAGCGCCGCCGGCGCCGCCACCAGCCCGCAAACAACACCCAGCAACACCATCCATCGCACGTGTCCCAACACGCCTTCCTGGCTCATGCAGACAATCTCCCCAGCAATTCAGTCGTGGCACAAGTTTAGTCGCTTCAGCGCGAAAACCC
>CAZWSD010000489.1:0-2846 GCA_964636535.1 uncultured Acidobacterium sp.
GCCAAAAGAGGGCTTGAATCCACCCCAGGAAGGAGGAGCTGTTCATGGGGAGGGAGGAAACGGGGCATGCAAAGAGTTTGAGGAAGTGGATGTGAAGCCGGCGTACCTGAAGCGGGTGGCGGAGCTGGTGGACCTGGGGGCGATCGAGAAGGCGGGGCTGACGGTGGTGTTCGATCCGTTCTGGGGCGCGGGTCGCGGATACACGAGCGATGTGCTGCGCGAGCACGGCGTGAAGGTGGAGACGGTGCATGATTACCGCGATGTGCTGTTTGGCGGGCACGCTCCGGAGCCGGACGATGAGCTGCTGGAAGCATGCCGGCAGAAGATGCAGGAAACGGGTGCGGCGATTGGGATTGCGACGGACGGGGACGCGGATCGCTTCGGGATTGTAGATGCGGACGGGACGTTCATCCAGCCGAACTACATTATTGCGCTGCTGTTCGACTACCTGGTGGAGACGCGCGGATGGCGGAACGGTGTGGCGAAGTCAGTGGCGACGACGAACCTGGTGAATGCGCTGGCGGAGCACTACGGGATTGAGCTGCACGAGACTCCGGTGGGCTTTAAGTACATTGGGGAGCTGATCAACAAGGATGCGATTGTGATTGGGGGCGAAGAGAGCGCGGGACTGACGATACGCGGGCACGTTCCGGAGAAGGATGGTGTGCTGGCGGGGCTGCTGGCGGCCGAGATGGTGGCGGTGCGGGGCAAGAGCCTTGGCGAGCAGTTGGGGGCGCTGTTTGCGCGTGTGGGCAGCTACTATCCGATGCGGGAGAACTTCCGGCTGACGCCGGAGGTGAAGGCGGCGTTTGTGGAGAAGGTGAAGCGGGATCCGGCGGAGATTGGCGGCCTGAAGGTGACTGGGGTAGTGCGGACGGATGGGTTGAAGCTGCTGCTGGAGGATGGTTCGTGGGTGTGCTATCGGCTGAGCGGAACCGAGCCGGTGGTGCGCGTGTACACGGAGTCGCGGAAGGAAGGCGAGCTGAAAGGGCTGAGCGACGCGGCGAAGGCATGGGTAATGGCCTAGATACCTGGCGGGAATAATTGCGGAGAGCCGGTTCCCTGGAAGGGAGGAAAACGGCATCCTTGAATTTGGGGCGGTTTTGCCTGTTGGGCGGCTGCCTGTTGAGGATTTTTGCATTGAGGATGTCCTTGGACCAGCAGCGAGCCGGAGCGCTACGGCAAATCGAGAAATGGCGCAGCCAATTTCGTGATGGCGGGAGGATGGCGCGGCCGGATGGAGGAGGCGACCGGAGCGGTGGGAGTTCTGCCGGCGATGCGGCCGGAATTGGGCTGGCTGAGAAGTGGATTGGGTGGGGATTCCGGGTGCGGCGGCGCGCGGCAACGATCGCGGCGGTGTTGCTGGCGCTGCTGCTGGGCTACTACGTGGTGGCCGGGCAGAACGGATTGCGGGTGTACGAGATGAAGCGGCACGAGCACCAGAAGCTGGCGAAGCAGATTGAGGCGATCGAGGAGCAGAATGCGCAGATTCAGGAGAAGATTCATGCGCTGAAGCACGATCCGGACACGATTGAGCGCGAGGCGCGGGAGCGGCTGCACTATGCGCGACCGGATGAGGTGATCGTGACGATTCCGCGGAAGCAGAGGGGCGGGAGCCAGTAAGGGCGCGGGGGAAAATCAAACTCACACATGATGGCATGCGTGCGCGACGGCAGTGGCCGTTGGCGGGGAGCGGTGCGCGCATTGGGCTGGAGCGGAGATGTGGGTGGAAGGCGTGGCGTAGCGGGGAGCGGCCCGGGAAATGGGTTAATTGGAAGATTCGCGGCGGGTAATGCGGAAGACGGAAGCGGGCGGTAGGTTGGCGAAGGCGCGACCGAGGCAGGCGGATTGGAGTTCGAGGCGATCCAGGCAAGGGCGCGGGACTGGGCAGAGAGGTCCGTATGTGAACTGGTAGAAGGCTCCGCCGGGTTGCATGCAGCGGAAGGCTCCGCGGAGGAGGGCGAGGACGCGCGGGGGGGAGAGGTTGAGGAGCGGGAGTCCGCTGACGACGGCGCCGATGGAGTTTAGCGGGAAGAGGTCGCGGCGGTGGAGGTGACGCGCGTCCATGTGGAGGACGCGCGCGCCGGGGAAGCGCTGGCGGAGAAGCTGGGCGAATTGCGGGCAGGATTCGATGAGGGTGAGGTCGCGTTCGCGGACGCCCTGGTCGAGGAGTGCCTGGGTGAATACGCCTGTGCCGGGGCCGAGCTCAATGATGGGGCCGGAGTGGCTGCCGATTTCGCTGGTGATGAGGCGGGCGAGCGCCGGGCCGGAGGGTGCGATGGCTCCGACCTTGGAGGGGTCTGCGCTGATGGCGCGCAGGAATGTGAGCTTATCTTTGAGATTGGCTTCGGGCCATTTGATGTCTGGCCAGTTGATAAGGGGCCAATTCATGCCTCGGGATCGATTCGGCGGGGTTGGAGGGATTGGCCGGCGGCAGGAAGCGACAGGCCGATGAGTCGGACTGGGAGCGTAGGAACGGCAGCGAGATGCATGAATGAAGTTGTAACAGATGCAAGTGAAGTTTTGCTGAAAAGGAGTGGATTCGAGGAAACGAGGGTACTGGCTGGAGGGGTAGAGGCGGATGCGGGGGTTGCGATCAGGGGAGCGAAGCGGCTGCGTTTCCTATTTTTTTTGAAGATGGGGAGAGCGGGCAGCTCCAATTCTGCAGGGCCAGTGCGGCGTTGTGGCGGAGAAGCCCGGTTGCTGCTTCTCCGCCACGGAGATTCGTTTGAAGCGAGGAGCGGATCAGTTTCGCATGAGATCGAGTTCAGACTGGTGCTCTGCTTCGACGCGCAGGCGGCGGACGACGGTGACACCGTTGCGATTGAGGAGGAAGAGGGTGCCGG
>CAZWSD010000490.1:0-2841 GCA_964636535.1 uncultured Acidobacterium sp.
GTGCGGGCGCGAAGCATGGCGGAGACGAGAGTGGCGACGGCGATGGCGGCGGTGCCCTGGATGTCGTCGTTGAAGGTGCAGAGCTGATTGCGGTATCGGGCGAGGAGGCGGGCGGCGTTGGCTCCGGCGAAGTCTTCCCATTGCAGGAGGACGTGAGCCCAGCGGGATTTGACGGCCTGTACGAAGGTGTCGATGAAGTTGTCGTAGTCCTGGCCGCGGATGCGGCGGTGGCACCAGCCGATGTAGATGGGGCTGTCGAGGCGGTCCTGATTGTCTGTGCCGACGTCGAGGAAGATGGGGAGGCAATGCTCGGGATGGATGCCGCCGAGGGCGGTGTAGAGGGCCATTTTGCCGATGGGGATGCCCATGCCGCCGGCGCCCTGGTCGCCGAGGCCGAGGATGCGTTCGCCGTCGCTGACGACGATGCAGCGGATGTGGTTGTAGCGGGGATGGCCGAGGATTTGGGCGATGCGGTGCTGGTTGGGATAGCTGAGGTAGAGTCCGCGGGGCTTGCGGAAGACCTCACTGAAGCGCTGACAGGCCTCGCCGACGGTGGGAGTGTAGACGAAGGGGAGCATTTTTTCGAGATCGCTGAGGAGGAGCGCGTAGAAGAGGGTTTCGTTGAGGTCCTGGAGATCGCGGAGGAAGGAATATTTGTTGAAGGGAGTGGACTGGTTGTCGAGGGCGAGGGTGCGGCGGTGGACCTGTTCCTCGAGGGTTCCGACGTGGGGTGGGAGCAGTCCATGGAGGAAGAAGATGTCGCGTTCGTGGTCAGTGAATGCGGTGCCCTTATTGAGGCGGGGCGAATTGATGAGATTGAAGCCGGTGAGGGAGACCTTGCGTGGAGGTCGCGCGGGCGATTCGGAGGTGCTCATCGGCGTGGTTCTCCTTTTGGACCAGAACACATCAGCGAATCAGATTCGGGGCGGAAGATCAAGTGTCGAGAAAGGCAATGATGGGGAGAGGCGGCGGCTTGGGAAGGGCGCAGGGGAGGGGAGCAATGTTCGCCGCGCAGAAGAATGAGCCTCAGACCGGGAGATCTGAGGCTCGAAGCAAAGGGGTGTTGCTCTATTGAAGGTGAAAGGTTCCCTGCAGGGGAATGGTGGCGGAGGATGGTCCGGCGTAGATGTGGTAGGCGCCGGGGAGCAGCTTCCAGTCGCTGTTCGCGGTGTCATAGATGGAGAGCATTTGCGGGGTGACGGTGACGCTGACGGTTTTGGATTGTCCGGGCTGGAGCTTGACGCGTTTCCATCCGACGAGGCGGTTGTAGTGTTCGCCGGAGGCGCTGGGCAGGGCGGCGTAGACTTCGGCGGTTTCAGTACCGGCGCGGTGGCCGGTATTTGTAACCGTGAAAGTTGCTATGGGGTGGTTGTGATTGTTCTGGAGGTGGAGGTTTGAGTAGGCATAGGTGGTGTAGGAGAGGCCGAAGCCGAAGGGGAAGAGGACGGGTTTGTGTTCGGCCTGGTACCACTTGTAGCCGACCTTTGCGCCTTCGAAGTAGTTCACCGAGTAGTTGGGCATGGTATGGGATTTGCCCATGACGGCGGCCATAGCCTGCCTCATGGCCTGGGGCGAAAGCGGAGGGATGGTGGGGCGCGGGAGCTCGGAGGTGCTGACGGGGAAGGTCATGGCGAGTTTTCCAGAGGGGTTGACCTTGCCGATGAGGACATTGGCGAGCGCCTTGTGTCCGCTGCTGCCTGCGTACCAAGCCTCGACGATGGCCTGGACCTTGTTGATCCACGGCATGGTGACGGCGGTGCCGGATTCGAGGACTACGATGGTGTGAGGATTGGCTGCGGCGACGGCCTCAATGAGCTGGTTCTGGTTGCCGGGGAGCGAGAGGCTGGGCAGGTCCATGCCTTCTGACTCCCACTGGTGGGCGAAGACGATGGCGATGTGAGAGCTCCTGGCGAGGGCGGCGGCAGAGGCGAGGTTGTCGCCGGAGTAGTACTTGATCTGTGTGCCGGGCATGACGTGGCGCAAGGCCTTGAGGGGCGAGGTGGGGAACCAGATATGGGCCTGCCAGTAGGTTTGGCGATGGCCTGGAGGGGCGATGGCGTTTCCTCCGGGAGGGTCAACCTGTGCGGAGCCGCCGCCGGAAATCATGCCGACGTCGGCATGTCCGCCGATGATGGCGATGGTGTGGTCGTGCCGGGGGCTGAGGGGCAGGATATTGTTCTGATTTTTGAGCAGGACGATGGAGTGTTCTTCGACTTTTTCCGCGACGTGGAAGCCCTTCATGACGTTGACGACGCTCTTCTGAATGGGGTGATCGACGAGGCCGTCTGCGAACTCGGCGTAGAGGACGCGGCGGGCGCTGTCGTTGATTTCGGCCATGGAGACTTTGCCATCGAGGACAGCCTGCTTGAGTTTTGGGCCGAAGAAGTCGTCCATGGGCTGTTCCTGGTCGAGGCCAGCCTTGATGGCGCGGACGGTGCTGTGCGTGCCGCCCCAGTCAGAGAGCACAAAGCCTTTGAAGTGCCATGCATTTTTGAGGGTGTCGCGGAGGAGATAGGGGTTTTGGCAGGAGAAGTTTCCGTCGACGCGATTGTAGGAACACATGACGGCGCCGGGATGGGCGATATCGATGGCGATGTGGAAGGCGAGGAGGTCGCTTTCCTGCATGGCGCGTTTGGAGATGATGGCGTTGACGAAATTGCGTCCGGTTTCCTGATCGTTGATGGCGTAGTGTTTGATATCGCCGATGATGTGCTGGGCCTGTTCGCACTTCATCATGTTTCCGTCCATGGTTCCGGCGAGCAGGGGATCTTCGCCTGCGAACTCAAAGGTGCGGCCGTCGCGGGGATCGCGGGTGAGGTTGACGCCGCCGCCGAGGGTCAT
>CAZWSD010000491.1:0-2832 GCA_964636535.1 uncultured Acidobacterium sp.
CGGCGCTGACGCCGAGAGCGATGAGGCTGAACATGTTGAGCGAGCGGCGGCGCACCGAGTCCCACCCGCGCCGCAGCAGTGGCCATCCCGCCCAGATCACGACGGGGGTTCCGAGTGCAAATTGAATCCACATCGCCAGGACGGGAGAGAGCAATCGATGCACCGCGAGCGCGGGAATCTCCGTGGCCATGTCGAGGAGGACCACCGGGGTGGCGAGGGCCGCGCCGATCCAGAACCGCCGCGCCATGTCCCGCAGTTCGCGATTCTGACGCATCTCGGTCGTCGGCCGCAAAGGTTCGAGCGTCATCCCGCAGATCGGGCAGGTGCCCGGCTCGCTTCGACGAATCTGTGGATGCATGGGACAAGTGTAGAGCGCTCCAGGCGGGGGTTCGGCGGCCAGTCCCGGCGGGTTTGCCGACGCCTGCGCGGCGTCCTCGCGTGTCGGTTCGTGCACGGGCTCGACTCCCGTTCCTGCGGCGAGCTCCCGGGAATCCGCAGGAGGTTCTGTCGAAGTCAATTTGTCGCCTCGCCGGTGTGTGTGATGGGAATTCATGACGCGCCTGCGGTGCCCGCTATTGATCCGCCAGGTGGTCCGCCTCCACGGGGCGCCTGAGTCGAGGGCATACATGATGCGACCCCAGCCCTGCCCGAGCATCATGAATCCCAGGCCATGGTCCAGATTCGCGACACCCTCGATCATTCCAGCGAGGACGTGAGCCTTCGTCGCCGGAATTGTTCCGCCGAGGCCAGCGATGCAGCAATCGCCGGCTCTGTTCTCCACTCCCTACAAACGCTCTTTGCCCACAGCCGGGTTGTCAAAGGCTCGGCGGAGCCAGATGACCTCGCGCGGGATCCTATTACGTCAAGGCCCTGCGGCCATGAGGACTTCTACTTAATGGAGTCGAAGCGCGGGCGGGGCATACTGTCCATGCGGAGGCGAGGTGTCGCGCAATGAGTGGTCTTCTGTCATTTTTGCTCTTTGGGGCGCTGTTCTTCTTCATGATGCGCTTCGGATGCGGCGCACATGCCGGTCACGGCGGGCACGCCAACCACCGCCATGGATCGGGCAGCGATGGACCGATTGAATCCGGACAACAGGCGCTGACGGCAGGCATTGACCCGGTGTGCGGTATGAAGGTCGATGCGCAGGTGGGTTACCTGAAAATGTTCCGTGGTAAATCCTACCGCCTTTGCTCTCGCGACTGTCTGGACAAGTTTGAGGCGGAGCCGGACCGGTACGCGGCACAGCCGGGATCGGGTCAGGGGGGGGCAGCCGCCATGAAAACAGGCATCTCGCTCAAGGCGGCCGGGCAGGCGACGAGCCTTTTCCTCCTCATCACCTACGCATTGTGTGTCGCGTTCGATCTCCTAGTTCCGCGGTACGCGATGTACCACTCGTGGCTCGGACTGTTACCGGGGTTTCACTGGCTCACCTGGAGAAGCTTCTTCCTTGGCCTCATCGAGAGCTACGGCTACGGGTGGTTCATCGCGCTCATCTGGGTTCCGCTCTACAACGTATCCCTGTTGGGACGTCGGACCTCATGAAGCTGCACATCGCACACTCCGGTGCATGGCCGCTTGCGGTCATCATGATCGTGGTCGCCTCCTGGCTCTTCTACCGGTATTTCGCCCCCAAGGGTTGGCGCGAGTGGGCAGGCGCCGGCCTGGTCCAGGCGTTTCTCATCGCCCTCTATGCGGAGATGTATGGTTTTCCGCTCACGATCTATCTCCTCGTCCGCTTTTTTCACCTCGATCGCAACAACTTGAACGCCAACCTCTGGTCGACGCTTCTCGGCATGGGCGAGACCGGTATGATGATCTCGATGCTGATTGGATATCTGCTCTTATTCTTCGGCATTGGGCTGTTCATCGAAGGGTGGCGGGAACTCTACCGCGCGCACGAGCAGGGCAGGCTCGCGACTGATCAACTCTACGGCCTGGTGCGCCATCCTCAATACACCGGACTCTTCATGGGGCTCTTCGGCGAAGGCGTGGTGCACTGGCCGACGATCTTCTCCGTGACGCTGTTCCCGATCATCATCGTGGCCTACACCTTGCTCGCCTACCGCGAGGAGAAGGAAATGGTCACTAAGTTCGGCAGTCAATACGAGGCCTATCGGCGGCGTGTGCCGATGTTCTTTCCTGGCAAGGGCGGATGGCGGCGACTGCTCGAGCAATCTGGGACCCTATCGTGATGCGCATGACCCTTCAGAGGAGACAAATTCCGATGAAAACCAATCTATTGGCCATCTTGTGTGGCGCCGCCTTCGTGGCAATCTCGAGCCCGACCCTGCGTGCTGCGCCGCCGCCAACCCCGGCTTCGGCAGTTCAGAGGCAGTCATCGACGGCGGACAATCAGCGGCTCGAGCAGATGCAGGCGCGCATGAAGCTCCTGCAGGAGCAGATGCGCCGCATCCGCGAGGCGAAGACTCCCGCCGAGCGGTCGAAGCTCTTGCGCGAGCACATGCACACCATGCTCGAGCAGATGCGGGCGATGCGCTCGATGGGAGGGAGCATGATGAGCGGCATGATGGGTGGCGGCAATACGACCGCGACGCCGGCGGAGCGGCACCAATGGATGCAGGACCGGCTGGACATGATGCAGATGATGATGGAGCAGATGATGGGCCAAATGCAGGCGATGCAGGGGATGACGATGCGAGAACAAGGTCCTCACCGATAGCGCGCATCAGGCGATCGACTTCCCGTGCCTTTCTGTATTTCAGTGAACACGGTCGGCACCGGGCGTGAAAACCCGCGGCAGAACCGCATCGTGAGCACCTTGATACGAGGCTTGACGTCCTCCTCGTCCTCAGCCTTCTCAGGCTGCCG
>CAZWSD010000492.1:0-2827 GCA_964636535.1 uncultured Acidobacterium sp.
AAGAAGTAATGGCTCAGCGGCTTGGCGGCAATCAGCGGATCGTGGAAGTTGCCAGCGGGCTTGTAGCCGCGCTCGACGATCATGCCGCGTCCATTGCCCACACGCGAGTGGCAGGGCGTACAGTAGATGTTGTAGCGCTCCTGCCCGCGTTCAAGCACCGTCATCGTCACGGGGAAAGGCATGGCGTTCTGCTCCTTGCCGTCGATCAGGCCGGTGTTGTAATACTCGTCGCCATCAAACTGATTGCGGGCCACAGCACCGAGCACTTCCGGGCGCACGGAACGGCCGCTGGGGAAGAAGGTGGTGCCGCGCTGCGGAACAAACTTGGGCTGGTTCTGCATGTCTTGGCGGCAGCCAGAGATCAGAGCCACCGACAGGACTGCCGCAGAGGCCAGCGTCGCGCGAAGAACGGAAGATGCGGTTCGGATGCGCATGGGTTTAGTGATCGACCTCCACGACCGAAACCGGCCGGAACGATTCCAAAAACGCCCGCGACTCGGCAGTGGAGAACTTTGGATCATCCGACTGCAGGCACAGGAAAAATTTGTCGGTCGTGGCGCCATCGCGGAAATTGGGCGCATTGAAGACCGGATGATACGGAGCCGGCAGGCGATTCAACGCCAACATGCCAAAGGCAGCAGAAAGACCGGCAAAGAGAATGGTCCACTCATACGCCGGAATGATGAAGGCCGGCCAGGAAAACATGGGGCGCCCGGCGACGTTGAGCGGATAGGCCCAGACTGAAACCCAGGTTTCCAGGCTGAACATGGCGCAGCCGCCCAGCAAGCCACCCAGCAGGCAGATGCGGGCCACGCCGCGCTCCTGCGGATCGTCAAAGCCAATGGCTTCCGCTGCTTCTTCCAGCGGATAGGGCGTATAGCAGTCCATGCGGCGGTAGCCGTTGGCATAGGCCGCCTTGGCTGCGGCGACCAGCTCCGTGGGCGTGGCAAACTCCGCCAGCAAACCGTAGATTCCTTCACGCATCGGCATTAGTGACCCGCCTCCGTATGCAATTCTTCGCCGTGCTTCACCTTGGCCTGCGGCAGCATCATGCGGATCTCCGACATCGGAATCATGGGCACGAAGCGGATGAACAGGAAGAACAAGAAGGTGAACAGACCCAGCGTTCCCACAAAGGTCATGTAATCCCAGCGCGTGGCGCGATAGGTACCCCACGACGAGGGCAGAAAGTCGCGGTACAAGCTGGTGACGACGATAACGAAACGCTCAAACCACATGCCTGTGTTCACGATCAGCGAGATCAGGAACAGATACGTCACATTGTGGCGCAGCTTGCGCGACCAGAGCGTGGTGAGCGGAATGGCGATGTTGCAGGTGATGAGCACCCAATAGGCCCAGCCCATCGGCCCAAACATGCGATTCCAGAACATGAAGTACTCCCAACGACTGGCCGAGTACCAGGCCATCACCACTTCCATGCTGTAGCCGTAGGCGACGATCAAGCCCGTGGCCAGCATGACCTTGGCCATATTGTCCAAGTGACGCATGGTGATGATGTCTTCAAGCGCGTAAAACTTGCGGATCGGAATGGCCAGCGTCAGCACCATGGCGAAGCCGGAGTAGATGGCACCTGCGACGAAGTACGGCGGAAAAATCGTGGTGTGCCAGCCCGGCAGCACGGCCACGGCAAAGTCAAAGCTGATGACCGTGTGCACGGAGAGCACTAGCGGCGTGGCCAAACCGGCCAGGAGTAGCGAGGCCGACTCGTAGCGCATCCAGTGCCGCGCCGAACCGCGCCAGCCGAGCGACAACTGCCCGTAGATGTACTTGGCGAACTTCGACTGCGCCCGATCGCGCATGGTGCCAAAGTCGGGAACCAGACCGATGTACCAGAAGACCACCGAGATCGTCGCGTAGGTGGAGACTGCAAAAACGTCCCACATGAGCGGCGAGCGGAACTGCGGCCAGACGTTCATGCTGTTCGGGTAGGGGAAGAGCCAGTAAATCGCCAGCCAAGGACGGCCCGTGTGGATGACCGGGAACATGCCGGCGCAGACCACGGCAAAGAGCGTCATCGCCTCGGCAAAGCGGTTGATGGAGTTGCGCCAGCCCTGCTTGAAGAGCAGCAAAATCGCCGAGATCAGCGTTCCGGCGTGGCCGATACCAATCCACCAGACGAAGTTGACGATGGCAAAGCCCCACGCCACAGGCATGGTGATCGCCCAGATGCCGGTGCCCTTCAGGAAGAGCCAGGTGACCGCCGTCAGCATCATGCCGATCAGGCCGCCCGCCAGCACGAAGCCGAAGAACCAGCCCAGGGGCGTGTGCGTCGTCAGCACAATGCTGGAGATGGTCTCTGTGACCGAACGGAAGCTCTGATTCGGCGCGAGAACGCGCTGCTCTCCCGTCTTCGGGTCAATCATCCGGTCCGTCTTCGGATCCGCCGGATTGTGAGGTGCAACATCCTTGGTAGCCATTCAGCGTCTGGCCTCTCGCATTTCCAAATTCAATCCACTACGTTTGTTACTGCCTGTGCGGTTTGTGCGCCTACCGATTGCCGGGCGCACTCCGCCTAGGCGTTTTGGGTCAAATCCGGATTGGGATTCACCACTCCGGCGATGTATGAGGTGCGGGGCCGCGTGTTCAGATCGGCCAGCACGGTGTAGTTGCGCGGCTGGGCCTTCAGTTGCGCCACGCGGCTGTTTTTGTCGTTCTTGTTGCCAAAGGTGATGGCCTGCGTCGGGCAAGCCTGCTGACAGGCCGTGACGATCTCACCATCGCGCACATCGCGGTTTTCCTTGTCGGCGTGAATCTTGGCCGCCGTGATGCGCTGCACGCAGTAGGTGCACTTTTCCATCACACCGCG
>CAZWSD010000493.1:0-2813 GCA_964636535.1 uncultured Acidobacterium sp.
CCCTCAAGTATGCCCTCCACCATCGCCTCAGAAGACCGCTCAAAATCCGTGTCTTCAATCCGCAATATCAGCGTCCCGCCAAAATGCCGGGCAAACAGCCAGTTGAACAATGCAGTGCGAGCCCCGCCCACATGCAGATAACCGGTAGGCGAAGGCGCAAATCGAACGCGCGGAGTCTCTTTCGAATTCGTTGGCATGTAAATTCTTAAAAGTAACCTGTTCTATTACAAATATGGCGCCATTTGTTACAAATATCTCGCCCACTGGATACCCATCCCTCAAGATGGGTCATCCCGAACCGGGTTTCGCCCTCGCGAAACCAAGCCAACAATCTGCGGTTCAACCAAAAGCTGCAAGCTAAGAGCTGACGGCTGATAGCCGTCTACGTAAAATCTTCCGTATCGAACGACGGCTTCTTCACCGCCGGCTTGCCGCTCCGCGAAATCTCCTTCAGCATCTCGTCAATCTCGCCCACGCTCACCGTCTCGTCCATCTCGGCATGCATTACCCGCAGCCCGTTGTCTTCCTCCGCTCGCTCCAGCAGAACCACCGCGTGCGCCTGCGCCACGTGGTCCAGCCCCAGGCCCTCCGGCGTCTTCGCCTTGATGCTCACATCCCCCGGCGCAATATCCAGCAGCGACGCCACCCGCTCCCGTATCTCACCCGCGATCGGCGCGATCTTCGGCGCCGCCAGCACCAGCGTCGTGTCCACGTTGCCGATCTTGTATCCCGCGTTGTGAATCTCTTCCAGCGCGATGTTCAAAAAAATCGCCGAGTCCGCCCCCTTCCACCGCGCGTCTCCCGGCGGAAAAAAACTCCCAATGTCCCCCGCCGATACCGCCCCCAGCAGCGCATCCGTTATCGCGTGCAGCAGCACGTCCCCATCCGAGTGCCCGGCCAATCCCTCGCCATGCTCGATCGCCAGCCCGCCGATTCTCAGCGGCACACCGGCCTTAAACGCGTGCGAATCCCATCCATATCCAATGCGTATCTTCATGCTGGCTACCGTCTTTCAGATTATCGCGAAGCGCGCCGACTAAGATAGAACTCCGCCAGCTCAAGGTCGCCCGGCTGCGTTATCTTAAGGTTCGACGGCGACCCAGGCACCACCATCACCTGCGCCCCGGCCCGCTCCACCAGGCTCGCTTCGTCCGTCCCCGCAAACCCATCCGCCTCGGCCTCGGCAAAGGCCCGCCGCAGCAATCCCGCACGAAACCCCTGCGGCGTCTGCGCCTGCACAATGTACTCCCGCGGTATCGTCGCCGTCACCAGCGCCCCGTCCGCCGTCCGCTCCACCTGCTTGATCGTGTCCACCGCCGGCAATCCCACAATCGCCGCCCCCGACTTCTCCACCGCTTCGATCGTCCGCTCAATCACCTCAGGCTCTATCAGCGGACGCACCGCGTCATGCACCAGCACCATGTCCTCGTCCGTGCACTCCACCTCCGCCAGCGCCCGCGCCACGCTCTCCTGCCGCGAGTCTCCGCCCTGCACCACCCGCACCCGCTCCGACAGCCCATATTCGGCCACCTGCGCCGTCACCCGCTCCATCTCCCCCGACCGCACCGCCACATACATCTGCGCCACCGCCGGCACCGCCGCGAACGCCCGCAACGTGTGAATAAGCACCGGGATTCCACCCAGCTCCAGAAATTGTTTCGGGCTCTGCGACGTTCCATGGCCACTCGCCATGCGCGTCCCCAGACCCGCAGCCGGCAAAATTACAATAACCCGCATAAACATGGGATTATACCGTCCCCGGACATAGAACGCTCCGCCGAATTGCCTCTACCCCTGGAATCCACCCCCAATTCCGGCTTGTGAAACCTCTGGCAAAAGTGAGAGCATGTTCCCGATGCTTGCACGGGCTACCCAGATTTTCCTCATCATTTTCGGCCTGCTGCTCGTCCTGCTGGTCGTCGTGCCGCTCCACTACACCACCGGACAAGGCGGCGGAGGTGTCTATTTCGCCGGCGCCTTGTTCATGAAGATGGTCTACATCCTGCTCAGCTTGCTTTGCTTCCTGGGCGCATACAAAATCGCCCCCCGTAAAAAAAGAACAAAATAATTCTCATCTGGCTCCCCTGCCCAGGAAAGGATTGGCTTGGTGCGTCACCGCTCGCTGCTTCTGCTCCTCTGCTCCCTTCTCACCCTACCGGCCGCCTCCAGCGCTCAGCGCATGGTCGCGCTCACTCCCCCCATGGGATGGAACAGCTGGGACTCCTTCGGGCTCACCATCACCCAGTCCCAGTTCGAACGCGAAGCCGACTACATGCACCGGCACCTCCAGAAGTTCGGCTGGCAGTACATGATCATCGACGAGGGATGGTTCGCCCGCCATCCCAACCGCAACGGCATTCCACGCCGCGTACAGGGATACACCATCTCCCCCAACGGCCTCTACCTGCCCGCCACCAACCGCTTCCCCAGCGGACTCAAGGCCATCGCCGCATACGTCCACTCCCTCGGCCTCAAATTCGGCATCCACATCATCCACGGCATCCCACGCTCCGCCGTTCGAAAAAACCTCCCCATCGCCGGCTCTAAATTCACTGCCCGACAGGCCGCCCAAAAATCCGACGTCTGCGCATGGAACTCCGACAACTACGGCGTCAAAGACAACGCCGCCGGACAGGCCTACTACGACTCCATGCTCAAAATGTACGCCTCCTGGGGCGTCGACTTCCTCAAGGTCGACTGCATCTCCCAGCCCTACAACGCCAAAGAAATTCAGATGATCCACAAGGCCATCCTCAAGACCGGACGCCCCATCGTCCTCAGCCTCTCCCCCGGACCCACACCCCTCAAAGACG
>CAZWSD010000494.1:0-2807 GCA_964636535.1 uncultured Acidobacterium sp.
TTTCCCAATCACACCATGAGAAAGGCATTAGAAAGGCACAAGATGAAACTTCGCCCATCCTTTGAGTCCTTGCTGACAACCTCGCTGATCGCTGGCCTGCTTGCCGTAACCGGCGTCGCACACGCGCAGGCGGCAAAGACACCCTCGGCGCCAGCACCGGCCCAGGCCTCCACGCCAGCGCAGAAACCCCCACAACAGCCGCACCTTCCTCCCGTCAATCCGGCCGACTTCACCGCTGCCTCCCCGAGCCAGGCCGAGGTGGAATCATTTCTCAAGGCATCCTGGGGCTATGACCCCAACCGCATTTACGAAGTGGCGGCCATCCTCAAGACGACCGCGCCAGGAGTCAGCAAGATCGTGATTTTCGTAGCGGAAAAGAATCACCCCCAGGTCGGAACCATTCAGTTCTTCGTCACGCCCGACGGAAAGCATCTGATCGCAGGCAATTCAATTCTCGCCTTCGCGGCAGATCCCTTCGCACAGGCCCGTGCGGTATTGCAAAAGGAAGCCAACGGCCCTTGGTTGGGCAGCTCCAGCCGGAATCACGAACTCGTCGAGTTTGCTGATATGGAGTGCCCGCACTGCAAGGTGGCGCAATCCACCATGGCGAAGTTGCGCGCAGACTTTCCAGATGCCCGCTTTGTATTCGAAAACTTTCCCCTCTATCAGATTCACCCCGAGGCATTCCTGGCCGCTGCATACGGAGAGTGCGTGGCCAAAGCCGCTGGAAACGCCGCATTTTTCAAATATGTTGACAATGTCTTCATCAATCAGGATCAGCTGACGCCTGCCGGGGCCAAAACTACTCTGGATAACGCTGTCACCGCCGCCGGTCAGGACCCAGCCAAGATCGCGGCCTGTGCCTCCTCGCCCGCGGGCAAAGCCGCTGTCGAGGCCAGCATCAAGCTTGGCGAACAGTTGCATGTGGATGAAACCCCGACGCTCTACGTCGATGGCCGTCCGGTTCCAGTAGGTCAAGTTCCTTACGATATGCTCAAGCAGATCGTCGCCTACCAGTTCTCGATGGACAAAGCTACAACCACGACGCCTGCAAAGTGATCCAGTCCAGCCGCGGCGCGCCTTGTATCTGGCGCGCCGTGCCCGGCAGAGCAGGGAACAATCGCTCCGCTTTTTGCTCCTTGTTCAGACCGTGCTCCACAATCGATCACGCGCAAAAGGGCTGCCCGTTAAGGGCAGCCCTTTTGCCGTACCAGAACCGAAACAGCTATTATGCATTGCCGACGGCGCCTGCAAGAACTTTGGGCCCAGTCGGTTGAGGCTGGCCTCCCTTCGGTTCCAGAGTCACCGCAAAAGCCTTCGCTGCGAGCCCAGCCGGCAGGTGCGCTACTGAGGCTCCCGCAGACTGATCCGCTTCCACCAAACCCGCGCTCACCGGCGCTCCAGAGTCCGGTTCCAGCCACAACTGGTAGCTCTTGTCAGAGGGCGCGGGCGCGATCATGCCTGTGTAGATCACAATGCCCATCCGCGCGTTGTAAAACACCTGTCCGGTGCCGGGCGGCGTCCCCGTCTGGTGCGTCAGATCCACGTGCACCGTGTCGGGCGCGCTCATCACCCGCGTCATCGCCCGCATCGCTGCTTGTTGTTGTTGAGCTTCAGCCTCTACCTTCCCTAGGCGCGCAACCACGCGGTTCAACTGCTGCGCCTGCCTGGAGTTCATCTTCCACAACCACGAGCACAGCAGCGCAAGCACTAGCGTCGCGAGCGCAAAGCCCAGCGAGAAGCGCAAGCCCCATCTTGCTCGTTTGCGTGCGGGTTTCACCGCGTTTCTCTCTTCGGCAGCCGTATCGTTCTGAACGTTATTCATGAGCCTTGCCTTTACCGACGGGGCGGTCCCATCGCAAATACCGCCAATTCCATCCACTCATTGATGGACCGCCGGTCAGTGAGTCGATTCTGACACTTGTCTGCTGATTAACAACTTGTAACTCAGATGCGGCGCTTGGGCAAATCGCCGAAGCTCCCTGTCCAACAACGGTTTTCTCTCGGCGGTCAATTCTTCATTGCTACTTTTTGTCACAGGAGCGTTTCCCCATTTCTGATGTCGCCATCGACAATTGAAATCCACTATAGCCCCGCAATTCGTCCGGCGCATCGGCCTTGAATCCAAGTGAGGCGACTGAACCCGCGCGAGCGCGAGCTTCGGAAAGCTTGTATGCACAAGTTACGGTCAGGCGATTTTCAAGACCATCCAGGGGGGCAGTTGAACCTCATTCAAGAGGATCCGCGGTCGCTGGCACGTCATTCACCCAAAAATGGGAATGACGGAATCTGCATGGCAACGGTCTGACAATCAAACGGCCCATTTCAGGTCATCAAACATCGTCTTGCTATCATAAGTAATTTGTTTTCAACACGAAAGATACGTAACGCCCGTTTTGCGCCTCTGCTTCTCTATTGATTTTTGGATAAAAAATTCCTAGAATGGAATTGCTTGCCCGGAAAAATCTTATTCACTGGTTCTCAGACCTTGTCCGATCTGGGTGAGCAAATCGAATGTAACCTCACGTGAGGGGAACTAGAAAAACATGGCAAAGCGTCGTGGAAATCCAAACTGGGGTAAGCCCGAGCCGATTGGCCCGGTTGTCCCAACCGTCACAGCATTTGAGCAGGTTGTGAAGGAATTCAAGCTCACCCCAGACCAGTACCTGCGTTCGACCCGTCTCAGGGAATGGGCCCGCCGAAATCGGAATTCGAAATACATTCCTGAGGCTCTGCTCGAAGCATGGGGTTTTGAAATCGAGTCATCATTGTAATCCAGGCGCACGCTGGTCTGTGAAACGCCGCCT
>CAZWSD010000495.1:0-2778 GCA_964636535.1 uncultured Acidobacterium sp.
TATCCACAGGTCAAAGAAAATTTTGAAATATTGGTACCGTTGCACATTACTAATACGTTACACGAATGGAGTATCGGAATGGCGATTGGCAATTGTCATTCAGGGGGAGGAAAGCGGGGTTAAGGCAATGTCTGAGTTATGGTATCGATGGGCAATATTGCCGTGCCGCCGGTCCCTGCGGTTGGGGAGGAGTTGAGTGTTCCTGGTTCTGGACAGGGTGACCGAGGGATTGTTCGAGCGGGGTGGGTGTGGGATGGCAGGGGGGGGGTGGGAAAGGCTGTAGACTCGAAGGAGCGCCGGATTGGTGAATTTGAGCGGTGGATTTCACAATTTATGAATAAGCTTGTGCTGGGAAACGTGCTTCATCGTCCTCTGCGGACATTTATTACGATGATGGCGGTCGGCATAGAAGTGGTGATGATTCTGTCGATTGTGGGAGTGATGATCGGCATGCTGAACAACTCGCGCGCGGAGAAGAGTGGGATAGGGGCCGATATTATCGTGGAGCCGCCGAACGCGAGTTTTATCGCGGGGATTGGCGGTGCACCGGTGCCGATGGCGGTGGCGAACGTGCTGGCGAAGCTGCCGCATGTGGCTGTGGCTTCGCCGGTGACGACGAATCTGAGCACGATAGGGTCAGTGGAGAACATCTGGGGGATCGACTACAAGAGCTACAACGCGTTGCGGCCGTTTGTGTTTTTGTCTGGGGGGCCGTTCCAGGGGCCGAATGACGTGATTGTGGACGATATTTATGCGAAGACGGGCGGGGGGCGTCATGTAGGGGAGACGATCCAGGTGGAGGGTCATCCGTTCAAGATTTGCGGAATTGTGCAGCACGGCAAGGGCGGGCGGAAGTTTATACCGATAGAGACGCTGGACAATTTGCTGGGGACGCCGGACCATGCGTCTCTGTTTTATATCCGCAGCGATGATCGGAAGAACGAGGATTTGATCAAGCAAGAGATCCAGAAGACGCCGGGTCTGGAGCAGTACAAGGTGCAGACGATTCAGCAGTGGATGTCGCTGATGACGCCGGAGAACCTGCCAGGGTTCAAGCCGGCGCTGAATTCGGTGATTGGAATTGCGCTGATTGTGGGATTCCTGGTGATATTCCAGTCGATGTATACGGCGGTGCTGGAGCGGACGCGGGAGATAGGGATCCTGAAGTCGCTGGGAGCGTCGAAGGTGTACATCATCAATGTGATATTGCGCGAGGCGGGGATGATCGCGTGCGCGGGGATCGTGGTGGGGATGATTCTGACGGTGATCGTGCAGGCGATGATCTGGCATTTCAGTCCGACGTTCACCTTCAAGGTTCCGACGGGGTGGTGGTTTATCGGGGCGGCGATTGCGCTGGTGAGCGCGATATTGGGAGCGCTTTATCCGGCGCTGAAGGCAGCTTCGAAGGATCCGATAGACGCTTTGGCGTACGAGTAGGGGCTGGCGGGTGCCGGCTGGGCGCGTTGCCGTCGGCCAATCCGATTCTGGTTTGGAATGGATGAGGTACGGGTTTCCAGGGCTGAGGAAAGCTGTGGGTTGCTCCGCTGGGTTGGTTCGCCTGCAGGCGAGCGAAGCTCGGCCGGGGCGGCCTTATTTTTTGAGGGCTGTTGTTTGTCTGCGTCGGGTGAGGGGTTTTGGGAAGCACGGGGATCTTTGGGGGGGGAGGGAATTCCTAGAATCGAGGCGTGATGAGACTAAGTATGAAGAGCGGGGTTTGGATTGGCTGAGCGAATTCGGGTGATCGGCGGGGGATTGGCTGGGCCGGAGGCGGCGCTGGTGGCGGCGCGGTGGGGCGTGGAGGTGGATTTGTACGAGATGCGTCCGTTGCGGCAGACGCCGGCGCACCAGACGGCGGAATTTGGGGAGCTGGTGTGCTCGAACTCGCTGAAGTCGGAGAGCGAGCATACGGCTCCGTGGCTGCTGAAGCAGGAGATGCGGCGAGCCGGATCGCCGCTGCTGCAGTGCGCGGATGCGTCGGCGGTTCCGGCTGGTCATGCGCTGGCGGTGGATCGGGAGGAGTTTTCGCGGCGGATAACGGCGGCGATTGCGGCCCAGGCTGGGATCAGGGTGCATCGGGAGGAAGTGAAGGAACTTGATCCGAACGGGCCGATCACGATTGTGGCGACGGGTCCGCTGACTTCATCGGCATTGTCGGAGGAGGTGGCGCGGCTGACGGGGCGTGGGCATCTGGCGTTTTATGACTCGATCAGCCCGATCGTGGATGCGGAGTCGATTGACAGGGAGCGGGTGTATTTAGCGGCGCGGTGGGACAAGGGGACGGCAGATTACATCAACTGCCCGATGACGCGTGAGGAGTATGACCGGTTTTACGATGCGCTGGTATCGGCCGAGACGGTTCAGGAAAAAGAGTGGGAGAAGCTGGATTATTTTGAGGGGTGTTTGCCGATTGAGGAGCTGGCGCGGCGGGGACGGGATACGTTGCGGTTCGGACCGATGAAGCCGGTGGGTTTGCGGGATCCGCGGACGGGTCAGAGGCCGTGGGCGGTGGTGCAGTTGCGGCAGGAGAATCTGCGGGCGGACTCGTACAACCTGGTGGGGTTCCAGAATCATTTGAAGTATGGGGAGCAGGGGCGGATATTGCGGATGATTCCGGGTCTGGAGGAGGCGAAGTTTCTGCGGTACGGTCAGATTCACCGCAATACGTATATTCAGGCACCGGCGGTGCTGGCGGAGCGGCTGCATCTGCGGGAGCACAAGCGGATATATTTTGCGGGGCAGATTTCGGGGGTGGAGGGGTATACGGAGTCGATGGCGATG
>CAZWSD010000496.1:0-2777 GCA_964636535.1 uncultured Acidobacterium sp.
TAGGAACATGGGTAAGAAGCCATCGATGACTGATGTGGTCGAAACAGCCTTTGATGTCTCCTTCAAGAATCCACTCCGGCGCGTCGCTTTTCGACAGAAATTTGAAGCACTGTTCGATGGCGCCTGCGGTAGAGCGGCCTTTCCGGAAACCATAGGAGTTAGGGTCCGCACAGGTTTCGGCGACTGGTTCCAGAGCCATCAGATGTAAAGCCTGCATGGCTCTGTCTTTCATCACGGGAATCGAGAGCGGCCTCAACTTGCCGTTGGATTTTGGAATATACACCCGCCGTAACGGCAGCGGACGATATCCCCGGCGCTGTAGCGATGCGATCGCTTTGAGTTTGGACTGCGGCGTAGACCAGAGTACGTGGTCCACGCCCGAGGTTCGCTTACCCTTGTTTTCTGTCACTCGCTTCACGGCCAGGGCTTTGCCGCTGAACGAGCAGGCGAGCAGCCGCTGCAAGGTTTTGACCTTGCCCCAGCCTCCCTCCCTGGATGCCTTGACGATACGCGCCTGCAGCCGAGCTACCTGCCGTTCGCATCGTTTCCAGTCGATCTGGTCCCAATGTTCCACGGCGGCTGAGGATGCACACGCGACTTGTTCCGCGTTCATTTGCGATTTCCTCATACGATGGTTCTGCCTGCTTTCTCGTCCTTCATGACCTGCTGGAAGTCTGCCTGCTTATCGCAGAGAAGTTGCCGCTTCCTATCCGTCCCATTGCAGAACGGCCTTCGCTTTTTTCAGCATCCTCTCCCCGTAGACCTGTCGGCGACTCTTGCGAGGCGCTTTCCCCGGTTTCCCGGGGAGGTCTGCGGGGTTCCCATGTTCCGATTCAACGACAGGACTGATTTAGCCCCCGCCTTCACGCCGGCAGTCTGGATGTCCGTGTGACCTGTCACGGTTATCAGGTCAACCGACTGCTTTACCTTTTGGCTTCAGCCTGTCAGCGTCTTTGGCTGGTCCATGCTAACGATGCCTACGGCGGTTCACATATGTTGGGCGTGTCGTCCAGCCTAACCCTCTGGCCGCCTTGACGCTGGCAGTCAAGGAGATTCCCTCACGGCAATCTCCATCGCTTGCGCGGAGGATATTGTCTCGGCAGCTTCCGACCCGATCGTTGCCAATCACGCCGGTGCCGATAGACTACTGCGGACGGAACCGCAGGTTCAGTTCATGATGAATTCATTTTGAACAATCGTTGAATCAGCTTCATGTCACACGCCGCGGCGCATGTCGGTGACTCCCGCCACGATCCAGATATGCGTGTTCGCCGGGATCATTCGCGCAGGCTCTCCAGTACCGCCCGCACTACCGCCGCATCGGCGCGGCCTTCCACGCTGACCAGCGCCCGGCCGGGAAACTCGATGTGAATCGCGCCTGCGTGAAACTCAGCTACTGCTGCCTCTCTCGCTTCCGCATGCTCCGGTTCCTGGGTGACCGTCACCGGCAACAGCCGCACCCTGGCGCACTCCGCCTCGCTGGATAAGCTCACCAGAAGTCCAGCCTGATACAGCTTGCGCCAGTGAAATACCTGGTTGGCGTTCACTCCATGCCGCCGCGCCACCATCGCCACCGATGCCTCCGATGCCAGCGTCTCCTCCACGATGCGCCGCTTCTCCTCCGGCGTCCGGTAGCACCGCTTGCCTGCACCGCGCGGAACTGCCTGAACCGTGATATCCATAAACCCTCCCCGCGGCTACGGCCTTTCACCGCACCACAAGAAGAGCTTGTCTAACTTCGACCATCCCGTCCAGACGGCCAGTCTTCCACGCTTACTCAGAGCCAACGGATTCCCGGAAAGAAAGCGAAGCAGTCGACACTCGTCCGTTGAAACGTATCGCGAGTATCTTGAGCAACGCTGGCAAGAGGGATGCCATAATGCGGCACAGCTCTGGCGCGAAATCCAGACCCAAGGCTTTACCGGACGCCCTCATACACTTCGTGACTGGATTCAAAAGCGATATGGCCGCAGGCGCGAACGGCAACAGCAACAAACACCAAAAACCAAAAACTGTTCAACCTCGCATGTCGCCGCGGAGAGTCACTTGGCAGATACTGAAACAACCTGAACAAGCGCTACCCTTTCTGGAGGAACTCTACAGCCGTTCCCCGGAGATCGCCGCCTTGGCTGGAACGGCCCGCGAGTTTTTTCGCATTGTCAGGAACCACGACATAGCAGCTTGGCCAGAATGGCACCGCACAGCAACCACAGGATTACTCGCCGGCTTCGCCAAGCATCTATGCCGAGATCAGGCAGCCTTCCTCGCCGCTCTTGAACAACGCTGGAGCAATGGTCCAGTCGAAGGAAATGTGCATCGTCTCAAGCTGATCAAACGCTCCATGTACGGCAGAGCCAGCTTCGATCTGCTCCGACTGCGCGTTCTTCACGCTGCATAAAAACCGAATGACAATATCCTGCAAGCAGCCACAAGAGATCTTCACCAAATGTGAGGAAGAATCATTTTTCAGTTGACGATGACAGCCAGTGTGCCCCTGTCTTCACCAGCCAGCGCAGCGCATTGAACACCGCGCGCAAACTGTGCGTCCGCTGCCGCGCGTCCTCCCGGCACAACGCCAGATAGGGCGCCACAAACCACCACTCTTCGTCACTCACATCGCTCTAGCCAACCTGACCCTTGTTTCCCATCCCCTATGCTGCGCGAGAACAACGACCCATCCACGACCAACTCACAGATCGGAATTAAAGTCATTAACAGCCTCTAGCACGAGTGCCCATGGACCAAGGGAATAATGTCCCACCTATAACGAAAGGCAA
>CAZWSD010000497.1:0-2773 GCA_964636535.1 uncultured Acidobacterium sp.
TTCGCCGAGGGATCGTAATCCACGCGCACGCGGTAGGTCCAACCGTTCACCGTGCCAGGGATTACCTGACGATAGTTGTAGTAACCAGGTGTGGTCGCCGGGTTCGCATTCGCCTTCGGCCAGAAGCTCGAAAGCACCTTGGCGCCGGGATCGATGAACTGCGCCGGAATGGTGCTTCCATACGCCGTCCCAGGACCCGCCTGCTGACCGTTCGGCAATGTCGTGCCAGTCAAATCATTACAACCGTTGTCAAAAAGGTAGGGTTTCGACAAATCGCCGGCGCCGGTACAGAACGCAGTGTTCGCCGCCGTCTGGCTGAAGTTCCCGGACATCATGTCCGGCGTCGGAATAAATGACGTTAGAACATTCGCGTTGCCCGTATTCTGCAAATCCCTCTCATATCCGAACCAGAAGCGGAGCTTCTTGTGCGTGAATGGAATCGGCCCGCCCACGTCAAAGCCCGGATAGTAGTAATGCGCGTTCCCACGCTTCAAACCAGCGTGCTTGCTCTGCCAGTCGTTCGCGTTCAGCACGTCGTTCTTCGCGTTAAAATAGGCTTCCCCGTGATACTGCGAACCACCCGACTTGCTGATCGTGCTGATCAGAATCGGACCGAACGGAGAATCAGCTCCGAAGTTCGAGGTTTCCACCGTGATTTCCTGCACCATGCTCGGCAGAACCGCGGACATCGCTTGGCAGTTGCAGCCAGGGTCCGTTACGTCTACTCCGTCCAGCAGCTGCGTCGTACCGCCGCGATACGGCGCGCCGTTCGCTACAATGCCGATACCCACCACACTCGAAGTCGCCGTGTGCACCGAGCTGAAGCCAGTCGAGTTGCTCAGCCCGGTCGGCGTCGTCGTCACGCCTGGCAGAATCTTCATCAGCTGCGTCACATCCTCGCCGTTCAGCGCCAGCTTGTGAATATCCTGCGCCGTCAGCACCGCCGCATGTTCGCCGTTGATCGTAGGCAAAATCTGCGTCGTTGTGCGCACCGTGACCGTTTGCGCAGCCGCGCCGACTGTCAGCTTGATCGCCGGCAGCTCAGCCGCTGCGCCTGCGTTCAAAACGATGCCCTTCTGCTCGTATCCCTGGAACCCCGTCGCCACCACGTGAACGTCATACGTGCCCGGCAGCAACGCTGGCATCGTGAAGCTACCGGTCGCCCCTGAAACAGTCTCGCGTTGCGCCCCCGTCGTTTCGTCCGTCAGTGTGATCTTTGCCCCCGGAATCACCGCCCCCGTCGGGTCCGTCACCGTGCCGGTAAGGCTCGCCGTTGTCTGCGCGTGAAGCCCCGGCACACACATCATGAGGCCCACCAACGCCAGCAACATGCCCCATGCGCGGATTCTCAGGCTGAGGCCCCTGCGGCCTCCCGCCCATAGACTCGGGATAGTGGCGCCGGTCGGTCTTACACCGCACCCGCGTCCCCCCGTTTCAATTGTTTGCATACTGTTCTCCTGAAGCTGTCATTTCCTCTTGTTCTTGCCGTCGCCGGAGCTCCGGCCACAGGCATCTGCTCGCGCCACTAACACGTTTCAGCATCTCCAGTAAGACGGTTTACTAGCGCGGTCCTTGGTTTACATGGCCTGATCCACGGCTGTCAAACGTTTTTTTAATACTTTTGGTGGAGACCAAACTCCACTCAGAGGATTACGAAAGGTTCATTCATTGCCCGACCCTGCTTGCACAGGAAAACCACCCACGAAAAAATCCCCACACCGTTCCAAAAGACACGGCGTACGTGATGATTCTGTGGATTGTTCGCTCCAGGCTGGCAGTTACTCTTATTAAAGAGTGATTTACTAGTTATGCAATGTACGAGAACTAGATAACAGCCCCGAAAGTATTGCCGGAACCGGCATTGGCCTGCCAGAGTAGCACCCCGGCATCTTCGACCCAGGGACCACCCCTACCCCCTGCAGAATGCAGTAGTACCGGTCCGCCTTCAGATTCGTCACCACCTGCCGCTCGCCCGTGTCCCAGGTGATAATCACCTTGTCCACTTTCGTATGCGTCCCAAGCCCAAAATGGAGCCGAAGGTCGCTTTGCGACAGGTAGCTCCCGCCACTGCGCACCTCCTGGACGTCGTGCAGATCCCCGGCCTCGATTTCCACCCGGGCATTCAGCGCCAGCAGATTCCCCTTGTCCTTGGCCCCGGCCAATTGCAGGCTGATCCAATAGTTTTTCGGATTTGGATCCGCCTGCAAAATCATGGGCCCACCCACAAGGTTCTCCACCACAAGTTCGAGATGCCCATCATTAAAGAGATCTCCCACTGCCAGCCCACGGCTCACCTGCGGCTCTTCGAGCGCCGGCCCGGCCAACCGGCTTGCGTTCAGAAACGTGCCGTCCTCCCGGTTCATAAACAGCAGCTTCGGCTCGCGATAACGCGTCCCGACATCCCTCGAATCCACCTGGGGATACACATGGCCGTCCACCTGAAAAAAATCCGGCCATCCGTTGTTATTCAGGTCCACAAATGCGTCGCCCCAACCCACATACGCATCCGTCGCCGCTTTCAAACCCGCATGCGCTGACACATCGGTGAACGTAAAATTCCCGTCATTCCTCCACAGCGTCGTGTACTCCCCGCTGAAATGCGTGATCGCCACGGAAAGCCGCCCGGTATGCAGGTAATCCCCCAGCGCGATGCCCATGTTGGCTTGCTCGTAGCCGTCTCCATTCAGCGCCAGCCCTGACAGGTAGCCAAGATCGGTGAAATGCCCCTTGCCGTCTCCCTTGTACAGATAATTCGGCTCGCCATCATTGGCCA
>CAZWSD010000498.1:0-2753 GCA_964636535.1 uncultured Acidobacterium sp.
CCGCCGCATCGCGGCCATCCGCGCGCTCACCGGCAAGCTCTCCATCTTCGTCGGCGTCGACGACGCTATCGTCGAAGGCATCTACGCCGGAGCCGTCGGCTGGGTCGCCGGTCTCGTCAACGCCTTCCCTGCCGAATCGGTCGCGCTCTTCCAACTCGCCTCAACTGGCAAAACTCAGCAAGCCTTCGATCTCTACCGCTGGTTCCTTCCCCTGCTGCGCATGGACACTGTGCCGAAGTACATCCAGCTCATCAAATTCGTTCAGCAGGAAGTGGGCATGGGCAGCGCGCGCGTGCGCGGTCCACGTCTGGAGCTGGCCGGCCAGGAACTCGCAGACGCACGCGCCATCGTCGAACGCGCGCTCAAGACCAGGCCTTCACTCAAAGCCTGATCCAGCATCACAATAGAGACATGCCTATGTTGCAGGGACAATCCATCATCGACTCCGACGCCCGTCCCGGAACCGGCGCCACGTTTTCCGCCGTCAATCCGGCCACCGGCGAGCACCTCACGCCGCTCTTTCATTCTGCTTCTCTCAGTGACGTCGAGGACGCCGCGCATCTCGCCGCCGAAGCGTTTCCCACCTACGGCAAATTGCCTGGCGCGCGGAAGGCCGCCTTCCTCCGCGCCATCGCCGCCGGACTCGAAGGCATCGCCGAAAAACTGGTCACCCGCGCCCATCAGGAATCCGGCCTGCCCGAAATGCGCCTGCAGGGCGAGCTTGCCCGCACCTCCAATCAGCTTCGTCTCTTCGCTCAGATCGCCGAAGAAGGCTCCTGGGTGCAGGCGCGCATCGACCCCGCGCAGCCCGAACGCAAGCCTCTTCCGCGCGCGGACATCCGCTCCATGCTGCGCCCTCTCGGCCCGGTCGTCGTCTTTGGAGCCAGCAATTTCCCACTCGCCTTTTCCGTCGCGGGCGGCGACACGGCCTCCGCTCTGGCCGCCGGCAATCCCGTAATCGTCAAGGCGCATCCCGCCCATCCCGGAACCGGTGAGCTCGTCGGCCGCGTCATTGCCGACTGCCTCCGGCGCAGCGATCTTCCGCCCGGCGTTTTCGCGCTGCTCTTTGATGCCGGAACCGACGTCGCCGCCAGGCTCGTGCAGCATCCAGCCGTCAAAGCAGTCGGTTTCACAGGATCGCTTCGCGCCGGCCGCGCTTTGATGGATCTGGCCGCCGCACGCCCCAACCCCATTCCCTGCTTCACCGAAATGAGCAGCACCAATCCATTGGTTGTTCTGCCCGAAGCCCTCGCCTCAAGCGCAGCCGCCATCGCCGCCGGGCTCTTCGATTCCTTCACTCTTGGCGCCGGCCAGTTCTGCACCAAACCCGGCCTCGTCTTCCTACCAGCGAATAGCGACGGCGACGCCTTTGCCGAGGAGCTCCGCCAGCGTACCGCACAGGGATCTTCCGCGGTCATGCTCACCGAAGGCATCTGCGCCAGCTTTCATGCGGGACTAGCGCAGCGCAAAAACCAAATCCAAATCCAAGTCCTCGCCGATGCCGCCTCCACAACTGAAACCGGCTACCGCGCCGCTCCCGTGCTGCTGCAAACCACCGGCGAAGCGCTCCTCAATCATCCGGAGCTGGCGCGCGAGATCTTCGGCCCCGGCACCCTCCTCGTCCGTTACAGCGACCGCGCCCAACTGCTCGCACTTGCGCATGCACTCGAAGGCCAGCTCACCGCGTCCCTGTTCGCCACTGAAGCTGAAATCAATGCCCACTCCGACCTCGTCGACGCCCTCCAGCAGATTGCCGGCCGCCTCATCGTCAACGGCTTCCCCACCGGCGTCGAAGTCTGCCATGCCATGGTCCACGGCGGCCCCTATCCGGCAACCTCTGACAGCCGCTTCACTTCCGTCGGCAGCCAGGCCATCTTCCGCTTCGCGCGCCCGGTCTGCTTTCAGAACTTCCCGCAGTCCGCTCTGCCTCCCGAATTAAAAAACGAAAATCCCCTCAACATCCAGCGCCTAGTCAACGGCGAAGTCACCCGCAACCCTTCCTGAATCAAAACGACCCTCGGCATCCACCGAGGGTCACCCAGTCTGCTGATTCAAAATCGCCGGGCCGAGGCATGACCGCACGCGTATTGCCTGCCTTGCACACCGCAACAGGACCGGCGGATCTTTCCGATCCCATTCACGGTCCGGTCCGATGGGAAAACTCCTCCCTTTGCAGCACCGGATAGCTCCTCCCCTCAGAGCGTGTCGTAAACAGTCTGCCTTTTCGCGGCACGTTGCTTGGCGCGCTCGATGATTTCCGCCATGATGTGGCGATGGCGGTCAAACGTGTCGTCGACAACGCTAATCGTCGGGATATTCCACCGGTCGAGCCCCAGGCTTTTCGGGTCGAAGTGAAGAAAGCCTGCTTCGTGAACGCCGGTGCTGCCACGCCCCGGAGCAGGAGTGCTCAAATGGCTGAACGCCCGACAGTATTTAAGAAAACCCGGCGGATAACCCCACGAAGGAAAGAGTTGATAAAGCGGTATCACTGACATCAGAGCATCGTAGGTAAACTCCCCGCACGCAATCACGTTCGGATACTTTGCCCGCAGCTTGTCCACCATCTTGCGCAGGCCCTCCAGCATGTCGCCCTGCGTGTTGTTCACCCACCCTCCGGCGATATCCAGAAAATACCCGTCCACGTGGAAGGTCTCAATCATGTACGAGATGTTGTCGTACATCCAGTTCTGCCATGACTCGACAGCGATGTTCATGAACCGGCCCCAGCCCTCTTTGTGCCGGTCATTATCCCA
>CAZWSD010000499.1:0-2751 GCA_964636535.1 uncultured Acidobacterium sp.
GATGATTTCGATTTCGCTCAACTCAGGGAGCGCGCCGAGGTGTTGGCGCGCGGCTTGGCCGAGGAGGGCCGCGGGGTCGACTTCGGGGACGTCGAGTGGTGGCAGCTTGTAGGCTTTTTTGCCGGGCGAGGATTTCTCGAAGCTGAGGGTTTCGTTCTGGGTGATGTGGGGTGTGACCTTGCGGGGCGTGCCGGTGAAGTTTTCTTTTGTAACGGTAGACATTGCAAATCCCTTCTTACTTTGCGGCCAGAGCAGGGGCGGCGGCGAGAACCTGGGCGGCGTGGTCGATTTGCTCGCGGGTGGTGAGCTCGGTGGTGCACCAGAGGGTGGCGTGGCCGAGTTCGGGATACCACCTGGAGAGGTCGAGGCCCCCGATGATTTTCTGTTCGAGGAGGCGTTCGTTGAGTTGCGCGGGGGATTCGTCGGTTTGGAGGACGAACTCGTGGAAGCGCGGGGTGTGGGCGAAGAGCAGCTTGCCGGAGTGGCCGAGGGATTTGGCGGCGTAGTGAGCCTTGGCGAGGTTGTGGAGGGCGAGTTCGTTGATGCCCTGCTTGCCGTAGACGGTGAGGTAGACGGTGGCCATGAGGGCGACGAGGGCCTGGTTGGTGCAGATGTTGGAGGTGGCCTTCTCGCGGCGGATGTGCTGCTCGCGGGTGGAGAGGGTGAGGACGAAGCCGCGGCGGCCTTGCGTATCGCGGGTTTCGCCGACGAGGCGGCCGGGCATCTGGCGGAGGTATTTTTCCTTGGCGGCGAGGACGCCGCAGTAGGGTCCGCCATAGCTGAGGGCGACGCCGAAGGACTGGGCTTCGAGGGAGACGATGTCTGCCTCGACGGGGGGGCGGATGGCGCCGAGGGAGACGGCCTCTGCAATGGAAACGATGAGCAGCGCGCCTTTTTTGTGGGCGATTTCGGCGATGGTTGCGACGTCTTCGACGGTGCCGAAGAAGTTAGGCGACTGGATGAGGATGCAGGCGGTCTGGTCGGTGACGGCGGCTTGGAGGGCGAGGAGGTCGAGGCGTCCGGCGTTGTGGCCTTCGCGAATGTAGTCGAGTTCGGCGGCGTCGTGGCCCTGGTGCTGGGCGTAGGTGTGCATGACCTCGCGGTACTCGGGATGGACGGAGCGGGCGACGAGGACGTTGTCGCGGCCGGTGACGCGGATGGCCATCATGACGGCCTCGGCTGCGCCGGTGGAGCCGTCGTACATGGAGGCGTTGGCGATGTCCATGCCGGTGAGCTCGCAGATCATGGTCTGGAACTCGAAGATGGCCTGGAGGGTGCCCTGGGTGATTTCGGCCTGGTAGGGGGTGTAGGAGGTGAGGAACTCGCCGCGCTGCACGATGGTGTCAATGATGACAGGGCGGTAGTGGCGGTAGGCGCCGGCGCCGAGGAAGGTGGAGTAGCCGTTGGCGTTCTGGGCGGCGGCGGCCTTGAAGTGGTCGACGATTTCGGATTCGGCCATCTGGGGGGGGATGTCGAGGTGACGGGTGAGGCGGAATTCTTCGGGGATGACAGCGAAGAGATCGTCGATGGAGGCTACGCCGATTTCGCGGAGCATGGCTTTGCGATCGGTGGGGGAGTTGGGTAAGTAGCGCATGTGTTTCCTTCTGCTGCAATGCGATGAACCGCAGATCCTTGGACTTTGCAGACGGCAAAGAAGGCGGTCTGCTTCGCTGAGGATGACGACATCGTTCTAACTGCGTGTCCCTCCGCTGCGTTTGGCGCGATGTTTCTGCGCCGAACTCCGGTCGGGGTGGGATTTTTTTTGATACTCAAAGCTTCATCGTCATGGCTCTAGTGGCCGGTTTCTTCCTTCACGAAGGCATCATAAGCCGCGGCGTCGAGGAGGCCGTCGAGTTCGGACGGGTCAGCGATCTCGAGCTTGAGGATCCAGGCGGAGTGTGCGTCAGTGTTGATCTTTTCCGGAGCGGTGGCGAGCTCTTCGTTGATGGCAGTCACGGTTCCGGAGACGGGCGAATAGAGGTCGGAGACGGCCTTGACGGACTCGACGCTGCCGAAGACTTTGCCTTTTTCGAGCTTGTCGCCGATTTTGGGTGACTCGACGAAGACAATATCGCCGAGGGATTCCTGGGCGTAGTGAGTGATGCCCACGGTACCCTGCTTGCCTTCAACGTGAATCCACTCGTGTTCGCGGGTGTAGCGATATTGCGTGGGGTATGCCATGTGCGGGTCTGCCTTTATTTTAGAGTTTTTGCGGGTGGAGCGAGTTGATTTTGGAGATGAAAGCTGCTGAAAAGCGGTACTTTTATACCTATTTTGGGGGCCTGCGATAAAAGGGCGTGGGAACGATGCGCGCCTTGACCGGGTTGTTGCGGATTTCGACGTAGAGTTCGGCGCCGGGCTGGGCCAGTTCGACAGGGGCGTAGGCGAGGGCGATGTTCTTTTTGAGGAATGGCGCGGGGGAGCCGCTGGTGACGTAGCCTACGGTTTTTTTGTCGAGATTGAGGACCGGGTAGCCGTCGCGGGCGATGCCGCGCTCGATGACTTCGAGGCCGATGAGGCGGCGTTTGGGGCCGCCTTCGGAGTGGAGTTTGCGCAGGGCGTCAGAGCCGAGGAAGGAGCCTTTTTCGAGCTTGCAGTAGCGGTCGAGGCCGGCCTCGAAGACGTTGATTTCGTCGGAAATTTCGTGGCCGTAGAGGGCCATGGAGGCTTCGAGGCGGAGGGTGTTGCGGGCGCCGAGGCCGCAGGGCAGGATGCCGAATTCCTTGCCGGCTTCGAGGACTTCATTCCAGA
>CAZWSD010000500.1:0-2750 GCA_964636535.1 uncultured Acidobacterium sp.
GTGGAAGGCGCGATGGCAAAGGTGGTGTCGTCATAGAACTGACCGAGGTTGTCCGCGATGAGTCCTCCGGAGGAGTGCAGGTGCTTGGGATTACCCGGGGCGAGGTCGGGACTGATGATGTTCCAGCTCTGGCCGCCGTTGGAGGTTTTAAAGATGTATTGGCAGCCGTAATAGACCGTGTTGTTGTTGAAAGGATCTATGGCGAGCGGAGGCGACCAGTTACAGCGGTACTTGACCTGATCGGGTGCGGCGTCGAGGGTATGAAGGTACGGACTGACAGAGCGAGCCGTGTTGGTGGTTGCGTCCCAACGGGTGACTTCATCGCCGTAGCAGGAAGCCCAGACGATGTTCGGGTCGCTGGGGTCGGGTAGGACGAAGCCGGCTTCGCAGCCGCCCATTCCGTAATTGGAGCCGGCGTGGGGGTCGGTTTCGCTCAGCCGAATGCTGGGGAAACGCATGGTGGTGGCGTCCTGCATGTTGGTATAGACGTCATAGGGAACCTGGTTGTCGACCGCGACGTGATACATCTGGCCGACCGGCAGGGTGACGTAATGAAAGCCGCGTCCGCCGGTGGTGGTAATGTCGATGCCTTCATCGAAAGTGATGGCAAAACGTTTAGGGTTCTTCGGATCCCACCAGATATCGTGATTGTCGCCACCCCATGGCGCGGCCTTGAAGAGGCGTCCTCCATCGTGGGAGACCATGAAGCTATTGCAGGCGACAAAAATCTCGTCGTCATTCGTGGGAGAGACGGCCATGGTGCCAAAGTAGGGCGTGCGTTCGATCAACAGGCGGTCCCAGCTCACGCGTTGCCAGTCATTGCCGCCATTATCGGATCGCCACAGGGAGCCCTGATCGTGCGTTTCGATGAGCGCGTAGACGCGGTTGGGGTTGCTGGGGGCGACGACGACGTCAATTTTGCCGAGCGGCGAGTGGGGCAGGCCATGGCCGACGATGTGGCGCCAAGTGGCGCCGCCGTCATGCGAGACGTATACGCCACTGCCGGATCCGCCGCTGTAGAGGCCCCAGGGGTGCATGGCCACCTGCCACATTCCGGCAAAGATCGTACGCGGGTTTTGAGGGTCGAAATTGAGGCCGGAGCATCCGGTGTTTTCATTCACGAAGAGAACGCGTTTCCAGGTGTTGCCGCCGTTGGTGGTGCGAAAGACCCCGCGGCTTTGCTGCGGGCCGGTGATGCGGCCTTCGGCGCAGACGTAGACTTCCTGGGGATTGTGGGGATTGATGAGCACGCGCGCGATGCGGCCCGTGTTGGGCAGGCCCATGTGTTGCCATGTCTTGCCGCCATTCATGGACTTGTAGACGCCGTCACCGCCGGAGGGTCCGCCGCGAATGGGGTAGGGATTGCCCGTGCCGACCCAAACGATGTTGGGGTTGGAGCGCGCAACAGCGATGGACCCGATGGCGGCAACGGGTTCCTGGTCAAAAATGGGGAACCAATGATTGCCGCCGTCCACTGACTTCCATACGCCGCCGGAGGCCGCGCCGGCGTAATAGGTGCTGGGTTCGCCCGGAATGCCAGCGAATGCGGAGACGCGGTTGCCGACACTGGGTCCGACAAAGCGGAAGGCCATGCCGCCGGCGGGCTGGGCCACAGCGGGGAGCGAGATGCAAAGCAGGCCCAGAATGCAGGCAAATACGGAGGATGCGGATCTTTTCATGGAGGTTCCAGGACGGTTGGATTGTCGTTCCAAGACTCGGGCGAATTGTACACCAAATTACATCCAATAAGCAGCTATGGAACGTCCGTATATTCGCACAGCCTCAGGGAGAATGATCGGCCCCGCTATTCCTGATCCAGTTAAAATGCTGGTCTTCGGCCAGAACTGAGCCTTTGAAGGCGGAGGGTTGGCAGATGAAGAAGAAGCGCTTCAGTGTGGAACAGATCATAGGCGTGTTGAAGCAGGCGCAGGTTGGGGTCCCGGCCGCGGAAGTGATCCGGAAGGCTGCGATCAGCGAGCAGACGTTCTACCGATGGAAGGCGAAGTACGCAGGTCTGGAAGTGGATCAGGTCCGGCAGATGGCGCAGTTGCAGGAAGAGAATCAGCGGCTGAAGCGATTGGTGGCGGACCTGACGCTGGACAAGACGATGCTGCAGGATGTGCTCTCAAAAAAATGGTGAAGCCTTCGGGGCGTGGACCGATGGTGGAGCATCTGGAGCGGATGCACGGTGTAGCGGAACGCAGGGCCTGTCGGGTTTTATGCGTTCCACGAGCGACTTACCGTTATCGGAGCTGCCTGGATCCACGAACGGAGCTGCGGATGCGTATCCGGGAGATTGCGCAAGCGCGAGTGCGCTACGGATATCCCACCCCAGCGACCAGGACCCGTCGCAGGGGACCCCGGATCGCAAGATCCGCGTTCTGTTGAACCGCGAAGGCTGGAGCGTGGGCAACTACCTGGTCTATCGGCTGTACTGCGAAGAGGGCCTCTGCCTGCAGCGCACGCGACCAGCAGGCAAGCGCAAGGCGTCACGGCCGCGGGCGGAGAAGTTCAAGGCCATGGCTCCTGATCAGGCGTGGAGTATGGACTTTGTGTCCGACCAGTTACAGAACGGCACGAGGTTCCGCTCGTTGACGATCGTCGATGTATACACACGAGAGGCGGTGGCCATCGAGGCTGGGCAGAGCCTGAAGGGAGATGATGTGGTGCGTACGCTGAACCGAGTGAAACAAGAACGTGGTGTGCCGAAGATACTGTTCTGTGACAACGGGAGCGAGTTCACCTCGCAG
>CAZWSD010000501.1:0-2747 GCA_964636535.1 uncultured Acidobacterium sp.
AGCTGGGCGATGAAGGGACGAACGATCTGCTGGTGAGCGACCTGGTGCGCACCAATGAAAGGCAGGTGTGGTTCCTGAGCGAGCACCTGGTGGAGATGCCATTGACAGACGCGCGTTGAGATTGGAGAGAGGTGGAATGAAGGGGACCGGGGCTGCGGAGCTCCGGTCCGTGTCTTTTGTGCGGGGGATGGGCATGGTTGGTGTGGGGCGGAATCGCGTTTAAGGGGTTCCGAAGATGGCCATAGCCTCCATTTCTATGAGGAGGTCTGGACGGCAGAGGATGGCCTGGATGCCGGTGGAGGCGGGGAGTGGGTCGAGCTCCTGCTGAGCGAAGAACTGGGTACGGATGCGATTGAATTCGGTGTAATCGCGTTCGATGTCGCGGAGGTAGCAGGTGGTGCGAACGACATTTTTCCATGTGGCGCCTTCAACGGCGAGCAAAGTGGAGATGTTGTGGTAGGTGCGGAAGGTTTGCGCGGAGAAGTCGCCGATATGGATGGTGCGGCCCTGCTCATCAATGCTGGCAGTGCCTGAGATGAGGAGGATGGTGACGCCTTTGATGTCGAGACGCATGCCGCGGGAGAACGAGGAGGGCAGGGGATAGGCCCAGGCTTCGTTGAGGACGCTGGGAGCGCAGATTGCCTTTTTTACCACCGGCGGAAGGGCTTGCTGCTCGGCTGCCGTCAGGTTGAGGGTTTGTTCCACGTTCATGACACATCTCCAAAGTTGATTCTGTAGAGGGGTTGGGGTTGCGGGGATCGAGTCAGGCAACGGGATTTGGGCGGGGGATGCGGAAGCCGTCCGGGTCTTTGCCCCTGATACCGCGCCACCAGACCTGGAAGGTAGGAATATTGACGGTGATGAGGAAGAGCTTGCGGAGTTGGCCCTCGGGGCATTGGAGAGGTCGGACGCCGTGCCAGGAATGGGGCGTGCGCCGGAAGAGCAGGCTCTCATTTCTCCATGGTTCGAGAGCGGCGGCGAGGCGAAAGTCGTCAAAGTCCGGGGCCGAATGGGTGGGGAATTTTCGGCCGCTGTCGAGGATGAGGATCTGGCCGCCCCAGGCCGGGTTCCAGTCCTGCTCGGTGTTGAAGTAGAAGATATGGGTGGCCAGTTTGCGGGCGGCGTCGCAGTGAGGGGAAACGGCGCAACCCCGCCAGGCGTAGTACCACTCCATGGTGAGGATGAATTTGTGGGGTCCGAGCATGCTGCGCAGAAAGGCCTGGTAGACGGGGCCGTGGAGTTCGGCGATGAACTCTTTCCAGGGTGGAGCCAATTCCAGTCCGGGGTAGTAGTGCAGGATATAGCGGTCATGAGGGGCCTGACCGTAGCCGCGTTTGACGCCGACCATTTTCTGAAATCCGGAGTCTTCGACGTTGGGGAGGGATTGACGGAGGGCTTCAAATCCCTTGGGAGTGAGCGAGTTGGGAATGGCAACCCAAGGATAGGGCCGGCGGATTTGAAACTGGTGGGCGGAGAGCTGATCGAGACGTGCCTTATCCAGATAATTCAAGGAATTGACTCCATCGGGGCGTGATGGCGCACAAAGGTACCCGGACGTTTGGCGAACACGCGGCGTTGGTCGATGAGAAATCGGTCAGGAGGGGTTTTCTGTGATCGGGATCACATACGAGGCGGGGGCGGGAGCTTTGTGGGTGGGAGGATGGCTGGTTGATGTGGGTCGCGGGCGCGGATGGAAACGAGCGCAGGAAGAGAGTTGAAGGCGAGGGCCGGGATTTGGAAACCGGCGAGGGAATGAGGAAGTGTTTGATTTCACGGGGGGGGATTGTGGCATCAGATTTTCGGCGGGTGGAATTGGCGGTGATTCGCACCGAAAAGGCGGAGGCAACATCTATGATGGAGGCCCGGAGAATTTAGGGCTGGGACGGTGTTTGCAAGGAGGAAGGTGTGCTGACGGCTTCGAGCTATTTTATTCACCATGCCTACTGGATTCTATTTTTGTGGGTGCTGGTGGAGCAGCTTGGGATTCCGGTGCCAAGCACGCCGATACTGCTGACGGCGGGGGCATTGACGGCGACGCATCACTTGGAATTGCTGCTGGTGCTGGGGGCGGCGATGGGTGGGAGCCTGGTGAGCGATTCGCTGTGGTACTGGCTGGGGAAGCGTTACGGAGGGGCGATGGTGCGGCTGCTTTGCCGTCTTTCGTTTGAGAGCACGGTGTGCGTGCGGAAGACGGAGGAGTATTTTGCGAAGCGCGGTCCGATATCGCTGCTGGTGGCGAAGTTTGTGCCGGGTCTGGGATCGGTGGCGGCGCCGATTGCGGGGCAGACGGAGATGCCGTATCCGCTTTTCCTGGTATACGACGCGGCGGGAGCGTTGCTATGGACGCTGACGGTGGTGCTGGGCGGCCGATTTTTTGGAGTTTTGCTGCGGCAGCATCCTGAGGCGCTGGCGTGGATGGGGCATTCGGCGCTGGTATTGGTGGCGCTGCTGGTTGGCGTGCTGCTGGCATGGCGGATGATGCAGCAGCGGATGTTTGTGCGGGAGATGCGGCTGGCGCGGATATTTCCGGATGAACTGAAGGCGCAGATGGATCGGGGCGAGGAGGTATATATCGTGGATCTGCGGCATCCGCTGGATTACCTGCCGGACCCGCGGACGCTGCCTGGCGCGATGCTGCTTTCGCCGGAGAAGCTGCGGCAGCAGGTGACGCTGATCCCGAAGAATCGGGAGGTGGTGTTGTTCTGCACGTGTCCGAGCGAGGCGATATCGGCCAAGGCGGCGCTGGA
>CAZWSD010000502.1:0-2746 GCA_964636535.1 uncultured Acidobacterium sp.
AGGCCGCAGGGCAGGATGCCGAATTCCTTGCCGGCTTCGAGGACTTCATTCCAGACGCGCTCGCTGGTGGGGACGTCGGAGGGGATGTAGATTTCAAAGCCGTCTTCGCCGGTGTAGCCGGTGCGGGCGATGAGGGTGTTGGCGAGTCCGCAGACGGTGCCCCAGGTGAAGCGGTAGTTGCGGATGGAGGAGAGATCGGCGGTGGTGAGCTTTTTGAGGGTCTGGGCGGCGCGTGGGCCCTGGATGGCGAGCTGGGTGTAGTAGTCGCTGAAGTTGCTGACGTGGCAATGGAAGGGCTGAGCGTTGGATTGGACCCAATGGAAGTCCTTCTCGCGGGTGCCGGCGTTGATGACGAGCAGGTAGTCGTTATCGCTGAGTTTGTGGACGATGAGGTCGTCGACGAAGGTGCCCTGGGGATAGAGCATGGCGGAGTAATGGGCCTGGCCGGTCTCAAGGCGCGAGGCGTCGTTCATGGAGACATGCTGGACGGCTTCGAGGGCGCCGGGTCCGCGGAGCTGGATGTCGCCCATGTGGCTGACGTCAAAGAGGCCGGCGGCGTTGCGGACGGCGAGGTGCTCGGCGATGAGGCCGGAGTATTCGACGGGCATGTCCCAGCCGCCGAAGTCGACCATTTTGGCGCGCATGCTGCGGTGCATGTCATTGAGGGCGGTTTTGCGGAGCGATGTTGCCGGGGCAAGAGTCGACACGGGCGGGATCCCCTCCTGAGGAGAGATGTGAACCCATTACAGTAAATCGGCTGGGTGTGGGGGTCAATGTGCGGGCCGGACGGGGAATCGCGGGACTGGCCGTCGAGGCACCCGCGCCTTCTGCGCAAGAGCGATTTGACCGCGAAGAGCGCAAAGAGTGTGAAGGAGAAGCCGCAGAGGGTTTGGGAAAACCGAACACCCGGCGGAGTGCGCCGGGTGTGGGTGATTTTGGAAATCGAGTGCGACTAGAAGGGGTGGAGGAGGCTGCGGTGATGGGCGCGGGCCTTTCGTTTCTCTACTTTGGCCTGCTTTCTGGCCAGTCTTGCCTTCTTTTCGGCGGCGGTCATGTGGCGTGGAATGAAGCGGTAGACGACGCCTACGGAGAGGGCGAACTGCTGCTGGATGCCGGTGGGTCCCTGGAAGTTATTGAAGCGGGTGAGGGTGGCGTCGGGCTCAAAGCGGAAGGCCCAGTGCTCATTGCGGTTGAGGTCGAGCGCGCCGCCGATGACGCCGGCGGGGGCCCACTGGTTGGAGTAGAGGCCGAGCTGGTAGTTGACTTCCTGGGGCGTGAGCGGGGCGGTTGCGCGGTTGAAGTCGCCGTAGGCGGTACCGGCGAGTGCATGGAAGGTGATGGAGACGTGCTTGTTGAAGAAGGCGCGGTACTCGGGGCCGAAGACGACCATCTGCTCGCTGACGAAGGGGCCGCGGATGTTGTAGACGTTTGGCTCTGTGGGGTTGGTGCCGAAGTAGCCGCGGTAGTTGGCGTCAATGCCCCACCTCTGGTTGAAGAAGCGTGTGATCTGGGCATCGCCGCCGCCGAGGCTGGTGCCCTCGAGGATCTGCGGGCCGCCGTCAAAGTGGGAGTAAGCCATGCCGCCGTAGAGCTCCCACTTGTACTGGTAGTGGACTTTGCTGAGCGGGTTGGTGACGGTGACTGGGGGTGGGGTGTACTGAGCCTGAGCCAGAGCGGGCAGCGTAGCTGCACCGAAGAGCAGCGCCAGAAGCAACGTGCGCACGGATTTCAAAACGGTGAAACCTCCCGAAACTGCATCGCCCAAGGCCTCGGGGGCGGGCGACGTTCCAAGTTCTCAAGATACATGGAGCCGGCGCCTTCTGTCCCGCCGCGGGGGTGAAATACGTTCAGGCAGGGAAGGCGATTCAGGGTAATCTTATAGGGAAATGAATGGCAGAGACAGGCTTTCGGGACAGGAGTTCGATTCGCTGGAGCGGATGATGGGGGCATTTGCCGAGGAGGCGGTGCGGCAGGCGGCGGCTTCGCACGGGATGATGCTGGATTTTACAGCCGAGAGCGTGGCGCGTCTGGAGACGGTGCTGGCGGCCCAGTCGCCGGTGACGGGCGGCGATCTGGAATGGGCGACGAAGCTTTGGGGAAGCTACTTTGGAGAGGTTTTCCGGCACAATCACCCGGCGGACTGGGTGATGAGCGTTTATCCGGGGAGCGAGATGAAGATGCCGGCGCTGGATGTGCAGGGGTCGCAGCTGTATCCGCTCCTGAAGGTGCAGCGACGGCTGACGATGGGGCCGGCTGAGGATTTGCCGACGTTTTACAGCAAAGTTTCTGCGGCGCTGAAGGCGCGGATGAAGGCGAACTGAAGTTGGCGACTGGCACTTAGAGCGATTGCAGGATTACTATACCGACTTTAAGAGTGTTCAGGATCGCTGCTCGGTGTGGGTCGCATCGACGGAGGAGTTGTGGCGTCGGGGCACGGCTATCCTGGAATCGTCTTGGCTGTCTGGTTGGACGGTAAGGGGTGTTCCGGGGAGAAATCCGGGGATGTCTGATGGCGGCGCAGGGGTATCGTGAGTGGGATATTTGCGCGGGCGAGCCGTGTGAGACAATAGGGGCAGCTTTTCCCATCGCGCCCGGGGCCCAAGAACAGAGCGCGGGAGGTTCTTTCAATGTTTGACAATCTGTTTAGACCGGAACATCTGCTCCTGATTGCAGTGATCGCGCTGCTGGTATTTGGGCCGCGCAAACTGCCTGAGCTGGGCAAGGGGCTGGGCGAAGGACTGCGCGG
>CAZWSD010000503.1:0-2740 GCA_964636535.1 uncultured Acidobacterium sp.
CAGCAGCTAGCCGCCTATCAGCTCGAACCCCTCCTCATCACCGGTCTCTCTGACGCCAATCGCGTCAAGCGCCGCCTCGTCACCTACAACGAACTGCCCCAGAACCTCGTCAACGCTGTCACCTCCATCGAGGACCGCCGCTTCTTCCACCACGGCGCGCTCTCCTACACAGGCATCCTCCGCTCACTCCTCAACGACATCACCCCGGGCCATCACATGTACGAAGGCGCTTCCACCATTGACATGCAGGTGGCCAAGATGTTCTTCCTCACCCCGGCCCGCACCTGGCGTCGCAAGTTCCTCCAGGTCATCGTTACCCTGCAGCTCGAGCACAAGCTCACCAAACAGCAGATCTTCCAGTTCTACGCCAACGAAGTGCCTCTCGGGCAGCGCGGCAGCTTCGCCATCAACGGCTTCGGTGAAGCTGCCCACGCCTTCTTCGGCGAAAATGTAGGCCAGCTCACCCTCGACCAGTCCGCCCTCCTCGCCGGCCTCATCCAAAGCCCCAGCTATCTCAACCCCATGTACCATCCGCATCGCGCCACCGTGCGACGCAACATGGTCCTCGACGCCATGGTCCAGACCGGCGCTATCACCAAACAGCAGGAAGAACAGGCCAAGGCGCAGCCCATCCATCTCATCCCCCAGGCCATCGACGCCGGTGAAGCTCCGTACTTTGTCGACTTGGTGCGCCGCCAGCTCGACCAGCACTTCGGCGGAAATGCCTACAATAACGAGGGCCTCCGGATATACACCTCCCTCGATCCCGATCTCCAGCAGGCTGCCACCGCCGCCGTCGAAAACGGCATGAAAGCGGTCGACAAGCGCATTCGAGACCGCCATGAGCGCATCGTTCGCTACGAAAAGTTGCACCACCTGCCCATTAAACCGCTCATCCTCCCACAGGTCGCGCTCGTAGCCCTCAATCCCCACACCGGTCAAATCCTCGCTCTCGTCGGCGGCACCGACTATGCCCGAAGCCAGCTCAACCACGCCCTTGCCGAACGCCCCACCGGCTCAACCTTCAAACCCATCGTCATCGCCTCGGCATTCAATACCGCCCTCGCCGGCACCCCGCTCACCAACTTCCAGGGCGTCACCGCCATGTTCTCGCCCACAACCATGCTCAACGACGAGCCCACCACCTTCACCATGCCCGACGGCCAAACCTACTCGCCCCACGACTTCGAAAACAAATACTTCGGCGTCGTCACCGCACGCAAGGCTCTGGCCTACTCGCTCAACAACGCCACCATTTCACTCGCTGAAATGGTCGGCCTGCACAACATCGTCCAGCTCGCGCATGAGGCTGGCATCGTCAACGCCCAGCCCACACCATCGGTCGCAATCGGCACCTACGACGCCACCCCTATCGCGCTCGCTGGCGCATACACCATGTTCGACAACAACGGCGTCCAGATCACGCCCTGGCTGCTCGCCTCCGTGCGCTCCGCAAATGGTGACGTCATTACCAACTACCAGCCCCAAAGCAAACCGCTCCTGGACCCCCGCGTCGCCTTCCTCACCGCCGCCATGATGGAAGCCGTCGTCAATGACCCGCACGGGACCGGCTACCAGGTCCGCACAGGATTTCCCGGCATCCCGGGATTCAGTGCCCCCGCCGCCGCCAAAACAGGTACTGAAAACGACTCCTGGTTTGCCGGATTCACCAGCAATCTCCTCTGCGTTGTCTGGGTAGGCAACAACAACTATTCCGATCTCCATATTCAGGGAGCCCACGCCGCTCTACCCATCTGGACAGACTTCATGGATCGCGCCCAGAAGCTCCCCCAATATTCCGACATGGAGCCCTTCACCCCGCCCCAGGGCGTCATCAAGGAAACCCTGGACAAAAATACCAATCTCATCGCTACCCCCAGTTGCACTGACGACTACACCGCCTGGTTCCTCGACAGCACGCAGCCCACCGAAACCTGCGATCACCAGCAAGTCGCCTCCCAGCCGAACCTCTTCCAGCGCATCTTCGGCATCGGCAAAAAACAGTCCAACCAGCCCCTACCGGCCAATCCCCAACAGGCACAGCCCAACGCCGAACAGCAAAACTCCGTCACGGTCCCCATGCCCCAGCAGGCACAGCCCGAGCACCCCGTGCCCCAGAAACCCAAAAATAAGAAGCGCGGCTTCTGGTCCCGACTCTTCGGCCGTAGCAATAACAATCCCCCTAAAAATCAAAACCCCCAGCTCTAACTCGCCGCCGTAACCGCGATCTTCACTGAATCTCCCTATCCAGGCCCTTTGCCGCCCGCGCATCAGGAGCTTCACTCGTAGCCCCACTGTGGCCAACTCCCCGCATCTCGTCAGCCCATTCCCTCATCCAACCCGCCATGAGCACAACCACTTCTCTTCCGCACCGCGCCCTTGGACGCAGCGGCCTCATCGTCTCCGCGCTCGGCCTCGGCTGCATGGGCATGTCCGAGTTCTACGGCGCCGCCGACGACAACGAATCCATCCGCGTCATCCACCGCGCCCTCGACTCCGGCGTCGATTTCCTCGACACCGCGGACATGTACGGCACAGGCCGCAACGAGCAGCTCGTCGGCCGCGCCATCCGCAACCGCCGCGACCAGGTCATCCTCGCCACCAAGTTCGGCAACATGCGCGGACCCAACGGCGAATTCCTCGGCGTCAACGGCCGCCCCGAATACGTCCGCCAGGCCTGCGACGCAAGCCTCCAACGCCTCGGCATCGACCACATCGACCTCTACTACCAGCACCGCGT
>CAZWSD010000504.1:0-2740 GCA_964636535.1 uncultured Acidobacterium sp.
CCGCCGGTGCCGATGGCAAAGGCGGTGGCGAGCGGCTTGAGGATGGCGACGCGAAGGCGCATGCGGCTCTGGCCGAAGAGGACGGCTTCCATGGCTTCGGGGATGCCGTGGCCTTTGAGCGTTGGCTCAAAGAAGTAGATGAGCAGGCCGACGAGGAGTCCGCCGAGCGGAGGGATGAGGATGACCCAGAAGCCGAGGTGGTTGTGGGTGGGATAGGCGATGGCGAAGGAGAATTTGCCGTAGAAGAAGAGATTGGTGAAGAAGTAGATAAGTTCGAGGAGGCCCTGGGCGACGAGACCGCCGATGAGGCCGACGAAGACGGCGAGGCAGCAGATTTTGACGACCTGTGGATCGAGGGCGACACCGAACTGTTGTTTTTCGTAGTCGCCTGATTCAGGGTTGACGGCGGCCTGTGAAACGGGGAAGTCGGCCATGGATGGCTCCTTTAAGCAGGGAAAGGAAGCCGGCGTCAGGGCGAGTGGTTGGGGCAAGTTTCATGCGCCCGTCCCATCCGCGGAGGCGAGCGGCTGAACCGGCACAGCCGGTGGGCGATCGCGGCGCAGCTTGAGAGCCTGCAGGATATTGGTTTTGGTGACGATTCCTACTATTTTGCCGCCGGCCTGAACGGCCAGGAGCATAGGTTCTGTATCTTCAGCGAGGAGGAGGCGCAGGGCTTCCATGGCATCGGTTTCCGGCGCGACCTTCTGGACGCGGCGCTGGGTGATGTTGTGGACGCGCGTGGTGGTCCATTTTTCAGGCGGGACCTGACTGAGTGCCCAGAGGCTGCAAGTGCCGAGGAGGGCGCCGTTGTCGAGGACGGGGAAGATGTCATGCCGGTTTTGGGGCGAGAGGATGGCGGCGAACTCGCGGAGGGTGAGAGCGGCGGGTATGGAGATGACCTGGGTGTGCATGATTTCGCTGACGGGCAGAGCGGTGAGCTCGGTGACGCGGACGGCTTCATGGAGGCGCTGGTCACCGGAGGCCGAGGCGTCTCCGGAGACGGCGTAGGCGACGGCGGCGCCGATGAGCGCGGGAATGATGAAGGCGTGTCCGCCGGTGGCTTCCGCGACGAAGACGACGGCGGCGAGAGGGGTTTTGTAACCGGCGGAGATGAAGCAGGCCATGCCGACGGCGGCGTAGAGGGCGGGGTTTGGGCTGTGGACGATGGATTGTGCGAAGGCCATGCCGAGTGCGCCTCCGGTGAGGAAGAGGGGCACGAACATGGCGCTGACGCCGCCGAGGCCGAGGGTAAAGACGGTGGCGGTCAGCTTGAGGATGCCGAAGGCGAGGAGTTCGAGGCTGCTGTGGGCGTGGCTGAGGATGAGGCCGACAGCCTCGTAGTTGGGGCCGAGGGGAACGAGATGGCCGCTGTAGAAGTGGAGGAAGAGGACGCCGCAGAGACCGGTGAGGAGTCCGCCGAGGGACATTTTGAGCCAGTGGGGCCAGGGGAGCTTGACTGAGAAGGAGCGGACGCGGCGGAAGGTGATGACGAAGGCCATGGCAAGCAGGCCGATGATGAGGCCGAGGAGCGCGCACCAGAGGAGGTCCTTGCGGTTGTAGGAGGCGGTGGTGGCGAAATTGAAGAGGGGCGCGCTGCCGAGGAAGGAGCTGAGTGTCATGAAGGAGACGACGGAAGCGATCAGGGAGGGGAGGAGGGCTTCGTGGGCGAGGTCGTCCTTGTAAGGCATTTCGAGGGCGAAGACGATGCCGGTGAAGGGTGCGCGGAAGACGGCGGACATGCCTGCAGCAGCTCCACAGATGAGCATGATGCGGCGGTCGCGGGCGTCGAGGCGGAATCGGCGGAGGTTGCGGAGGCGTGCCCAGAGCCAGGAGCCGATGGCGCCGCCGCTGTAGATGCTGGGGCCTTCCAGGGCGGCGCTGCCGCCGAAGCCGACGGTGGCGACGGCAGCCAGGAGCTTGGGCAGGAAGGGGCGCAAATTGATGTGGCCCTGGTGCTCGTGGTAGGAGCGGATGATTTCCTCGGTGGAGTGCTCGTCGGCATTGGGGGAGAGGAACTGCATGAGGAGGCCGGCGATGAGGCATCCGGCGACGAGCCCGGGAACGATTGCCCAGTGGTGGGCGATGTAGTAGCGCAGGATGGGCGGCCACATTTTCTGGAGGATGACGACGGCGATGGCGGTGGTGACGAGGCCGGTGATGCCGCCGATGATGGGGGCAATCAGGAGCCACTTCTGGAGGTCGCGGGCGTAGACGGCGGAGAGGTCTTGATAGACCAGGGGAGCGTATTTGCGCAGAAATGGATGGCGGAGAAGGCTTCGCCATCCGCGATGTTCGTTCATATATGGTGTGTGCCTGGCTTTTGGAGGGGGGAGGGATGGTTGCGGGAGGGCGCAGCCTGGGTGGTGGTCTGGCGGGCGAAGCGGAGTAACCCGTCGCGCAGGCGGTTGACCTCTTCGCGGTGTTGCAAGGAAATCAGTTTGAGGATGGCCCGGCCCTTGGGAGTGAGCGAGACGAGGACGACGCGGCGGTCCTGGGGGCCTGTTTCGCGGCGGACGAGGCCGGTGCGGGCGGCGCGGTCGATGAGGCCGACGACGGAGTGGTGGCGTTCCTGGAGAAACTCGGCGAGTTCGGAGACGGTGGCTTTGCCGGAGCCGGTGAAGCCTGCAATACCGAGCATCATCTGATGCTGCTGTGGGGTGATGCCGGCGTCGCGGGCCGCGCTCTCACTGAAGCGGAGGAATTTGCGGAGGCGATAGCGGAAGTTGGCGAGATCGGAGAG
>CAZWSD010000505.1:0-2734 GCA_964636535.1 uncultured Acidobacterium sp.
ACACGAAGTTATACCTGGAAGAGCGCAAGAACTGGAAGTGAAGCGGGCCGCTCGGTTAGCGGCCCGTTGTGTTGAGGTTCGGAAGCGGGGCGGCGGGCTACTTGATGTGGAGGTCGACGACCACCCTTTTGCGCTCAACGAAGCTGCTGATGGTGGTTTTGGAGCTTGTTTTGCCCTTGTAAACGGCCCAGAGCTGCAAATCGACGTCAGCGGGTGTGTAGCCGAAGAGGTATCTACCGTTGGACTGGGTGATGTAGGTCAGAATGTCGTTGGACTTGGTGTTCTTGAGGTAAACGATGGCTCCGGAGAGAGCGTGATCGTTTGGCCCGAGCACGGTGCCCTTGATAGTGCGCGTGTTTCCGGTTTGGGCTACGGCAAAGGGGAGTACCAGAACGAGCAGAGCCAGGCAGAGCAGAGTGCTGCGGGTACGGCGCATTATTCTTCCTCCTCGTCATCGGTGTAGCCACGATCTTCGTCGTCGTAATCTTCTTCAATGCGGGCCAGTTCGATGGGGTCAGTGGCGACGATTTCGAATTCGGTGCCGCACTCGTCGCAGATTACGGTGTCGCCTTGGTCCACTTCGTCTTCATCGAAGTCAAGGGGGGTATCACATTCTGGGCAAATCGGCATGAGATCCTCCTGCTGATACAGATTACTCGCTGCGAGTTGGGTGTATGATCGCGTCCGTGCTGTAGGTGCAACTACGCTAGTTTTGAAAAAAGCCGCCGTTCCGTCAAGCGGCGAGATACGGGGCAATACAAAGATGAAAGTCCGGAGATTTTGGTTGCGTCGATTGGTGATGCCTGCGGTTGCCATGGTTGTAGCCGCCAGGGCGCTGCCGGGGTGGCTCATCATCGGGATTTGAACGCGGTTGGGCAGCCAATTCGGCCGATGCCGATGTCGAAGGGCAACAGGATTTGTGGCGTGGAGTCGGACGGGGCGCATGGACAGAGGAGCATCGCCGTGGATCCGATGCCGAAGTTTCAGGGAGTGGCCGTGCCGGAAGTCGTGGCTTGGCCGCGATTTCCTGGTCCGTTGCGAGAGATGGGTAACCGTTTTTTCGGTTGATTTTTGGGAGATTTGAGAGAATCGGGATATGCCACGCTATGGCGGGATTCTGAACTTCGGTGAGTTTCGCGGGTTTACGCGGGACCTGGTGCTGTGGAACCTGGCGGCGTATTTTCTGCTGGCGATGCTGGGCCTGGTATCGCCGCAGGGTTACCTGTCGTTGTTCCAGTTTCTGGCGCTGACGCCCGTGTACTTTGTGCATGGACAGATATGGCAGATCGTGACGTATCCGTTTGTTCACCAGGGGATATTGAATACAGCATTTGAGCTGCTGTCCTTGTGGTTCCTGGGGAGTTTTCTGGAAGGGAATCTTGGTACGCGGTGGCTGATGGAGATCTTCGCGGTCTCAGCGCTGGGGGCCGGGGTAGCGGCGATCGTGCTGGCGGAGGCAACCAACATCACGGCGATTCCGATCATCGGTTGCTGGGGTGCAATTTTCGGGTTGTTGATTGCGTTTGGGGTGCTGTATGCGGAGATGGAGTTCATGATGTTTCCGCTGCCTGTGATGATCAAGGCGAAGTACCTGGTGGCGGTGTACCTGCTGATTGCGGTGGCGATGCTGTATGTTTCGGTGGATCGAATATTCGCGTTTTCACAGTTGGGTGGGGCGCTATTCGGGTACCTGTACGTGAAGTTTGCGCCGCGGCGTGGGCTTTCGACGGCGGGGCGGGCGCAGTATTTTGACTGGCGGAACCAGTACTACCGTTGGAAGCGGAAGCGGGCGGCGCGGAAGTTTCAGGTGTACATGAAGAAGCAGAATCGGGATGTGCGCTTTGACGATGAGGGCAAATACATCGACCCGGACAAGGATCCCAACGACCGCAGCAAGTGGAATTGATGGGGTGCGGAGCGGGCTTTAGGGGGATGAACGGGTGTTGTTCAAACCGTGCGGATCGCGGCGGTGGAGGATCCATCCGCCGGCGATGAAGAAGGCTCCGAAGAGGAAAATGCCATAAGGGAGGAGGGCAAGGATGGGGCCTTTGAAGACGCCCTGCTGTTTTCCGTCCTTGCCGAGGAATTGAGCCGAGAGCAGCATACCGCCTTCCGCTGTGTAGCGGCCCTGCAGGGCCTGGCCTGGACGGAAGTAAGGCGAGTTTCGATCTGCGTGGAGAACGAGCAGGCAGCCGTTTCTGAGCTGGACGTGGAGGGTTGCGGCGGAGGCTTCGGCGCCGGTGTGGCGGGCGGAGACGATGGTTCCGGCAAAGGGGACGGGGTGTTGGCTGTGTTGCTGCAGCAGGAGAGGGATTCCAATGGCGATGAAGGCCAGGCCTACGCAGGCGTAACCGAGGAATTTTGCGCGGCCCTTTTGGGGTGAAGCAGGTTCGGTATTGGCGACCGAGGCGGCTGCGAGGGCGCCGAGGAAGAGGAAGGTGGCAAGGGCGAAGAAGAGGAGTGAGAGGCTTTCCGACACACGAGGAGTATAGGGCATTGCTGGCAGGGCGATGGTCCGGCGGATAATGATCGGGCAATCTTTGGGGGAATGGCGAGGCGCAAGGCAGATGTTGAGAGGGTGGCGGCAAAAAAGGGGCCCCTCTGGGGGAGGGGCCAATCTGCCTTGGTTCTCTCGTTGTGTGAGAGCTTGTGTGCGGACCGGGCGGGCGGGCGGCGCGGTGACTCTGTAGGGGGGAGGGCTGCGCCGCTCCGACCGTTAAGATGCTGATGGAGG
>CAZWSD010000506.1:0-2712 GCA_964636535.1 uncultured Acidobacterium sp.
ACGAGAGGGCACTTGTGACCACAAACATCCCCGAGCAAAATCTTGACTCCACTCTGCGTGAAGACCGCGTCTTTGCTCCTCCTGAGGATTTCGCACGCCACGCTCACATCCAGTCCCTCGCTCAGTACGAGGCCCTCTACCATCAGTCCATCGAACAACCCGATCAATTCTGGGAAGAAATCGCCCGCGAGCTCCCCTGGTTTGAGCCCTGGACCAAAGTCCTCGAATGGAACCCACCCTCGGCCAAATGGTTCGTCGGAGCCAAACTCAACCTCTGCTACAACTGCGTCGACCGCCACGTCCAGGAAGGCAAACGCGACAAAATCGCCATCCTCTGGGAGGGCGAACCAGGAGAAGTCCGCCGCCTTACCTTCGGCGATCTCCTCGAACAGGTCCAGCGTTTCGCCAATGGTCTCATATCCCTCGGGGTCCGCAAAGGTGACCGCGTCGCCATTTACATGGGCATGACCCCCGAGCTCGCCATCGCCGTCCTCGCCTGCGCCCGCATCGGCGCCGTCCATTCCGTCATCTTCGGCGGCTTCGCCTCCAACGCCATCGTCGATCGCGTCAATGACTCCCAGTGCGTCGCCATCATCACCCAGGACGCAAGCTGGCGACGCGGCACCGAAGTCAAACTCAAGGCTGCCGTCGACGAAGCCGTTCCACACTGCCCCTCCGTCAAAAACGTCATCGTCTACCGCCGCACCGGCTCCACCATCACCATGCGCGGACATGACATCTGGTGGCACGAGCTCGTCGCCCGCGTCCCCGCCGAATGCCCACCCGTGCCCCAGGACTCCGAAGATCCCCTCTACATCCTCTATACCTCAGGCACCACCGGCAAACCAAAGGGACTCGTCCACACCACCGGCGGTTACGCCGTCCAGACCTACCTCACCAGCAAGCTCATCTTCGACCTCAAACCCGACGACATCTACTGGTGCACCGCAGATATCGGTTGGGTCACCGGCCATTCCTACGTCATCTACGGCATCCTCCAGAACGGCGTCACCACCCTCATGTACGAGGGCGCGCCCACCTATCCCGCGCCCGATCGCTTCTGGCAGATCATCGACGACCACAAGGTCACCATCTTCTACACCGCCCCCACCGCCATCCGCGCCTTCATCAAGCTCGGCGACGAATTCCCTCTCAAGCACAACCTCGACTCCCTCCGCCTCCTCGGCACCGTCGGCGAACCCATCAACCCCAAGTCCTGGATGTGGTACCGCGAAGTCATCGGCCGCAACCGCTGCCCCATTGTCGACACCTGGTGGCAAACCGAAACCGGCGCCATCATGATCAGCCCCATCCCTGGCGCCGTCCCCGCCAAGCCCGGCTCCGCAACCAGACCCTTCTTCGGCATCCAGCCGGAAGTCGTCACCCGCGCCGGCGATCCCGTGCCCCCGGGTCAGGGCGGCTTCCTCGTCATCCGCAAACCTTGGCCATCCATGGCACGCACCATCTACAACGACCCCGATCGCTACCAGAACACCTACTGGTCCCAGATTCCAGGCTCCTACTTCACCGGAGACGGCGCCCGCATGGATCAGGACGGCTGCTTCTGGCTCATGGGACGCGTCGACGATGTCATCAACGTCAGCGGTCACCGCCTCGGCACCATGGAAGTCGAGTCCGCACTCGTCGCTCACCCCAAGGTCGCGGAAGCCGCCGTCGTCGGTCGCCCCCACGAGCTCAAGGGCCAGGCCATCTCCGCCTTCGTCACTCTCGAGTCCGGCAACAGACCCTCCGCCGAGCTCAAGGAGGAACTCCGCGCCTGGGTCGCCAAAGAAATCGGTGCCCTCGCCCGCCCAGAAGAAATCCGCTTCGCCGATGCCCTGCCCAAAACCCGCTCTGGAAAAATCATGCGACGCCTCCTCCGCGAACTCGCCTCCGGCAGCGACTTCCACGGTGACACCACCACTCTCGAAGACTTCAGCGTCCTCGCCCGCCTCCGCGAACAGGACGAGTAATCCAACTCCCCATTCCCCCTGGAAACTCCTCATCCCCACCAAAGTCAGCTCGCCGCCAGGCGAGCTGATGCAGCCCGGAAACCCGCAACTTCAACCGCGCCTCCCGCCGGACCACCCCTCCCATTCCTGCCGGAAATTACAACCAATCTCGCTATAATAGAAATAGGAGTTCCAAGCCATCAGGGCAGGCCGCATCGGCCTGCCCCGTTTCTTTTTTGCATCCGAAAGGCTCTCAGTAACCACGCGGCAAAATCGTAGATCCATACGATTCAAAATCGTATCGACCGTATAAAATCGCAGTATTGCCAGCACCCACAAACGATATGAAACAAAGGAGTTACACGCCTAATAGCTCACAACTTGCAGATTCCATGCAGCTTACCCCCAGCATGCCGGGACGATTCAAATCGTAGGGTATGCGGCACAGCTCGCGCCTCCATCTCCACCCCAAAAATCCCGCCCAGACCCTATGCCCCTGCCGGCCATCGCCGCAGAAATACTAGGCAATGCTTTGGAATCAACAAGATCCCCGCAAAAATCCCCCGGGGTAGCACACTCATAGCGGGTACTCGATCCAATAAAAACAATAACTTACCCACAAAAACCAGGAGGGTCGTCCAACTCCCAAATAATACGCCTTGCCCCTCCTGCTGCCGGCTCTTCCTCGCCGGGCAGACCTAACCCGCCTCGCCCTTGCGCTCTTTCTCTCGCTCGAAGAACCGCTCCATGAACTTCGTGT
>CAZWSD010000507.1:0-2697 GCA_964636535.1 uncultured Acidobacterium sp.
GTCGTCGACCAGTTCGAGAGCGCCGTCGTATTCCCTCCAAGATAGTTGCTCTTCAAATTTCCATTTGTCGGCGTCGGCAGTTCCTTCGCAAAAAATTGCGAAATCGGAGAAATCATGTTTTGCGGAATCACGTTCGCCGTCGGTACTCCATTCTTATCGCCATCAAACGGCGTCCGCGCGCACCCAGCGCTTCCGCATACGGTCGTCGTCGGATCATAAATCGCCGGAAGACCCGCAGCCGTAAAGTCCCCCTGACGCTCCGCCAGCGTCGGTATCGTCACATACGACGGACTCGCCCCTTTCGCATAGCGATATCCATCATATGAACCAAACAGAAACACCTTGTTCTTCCAGATCGGACCACCCAACAGCATGCCGTATTCGTTCTGGTGCTCTTCCGGCTTTTGCGGCTTGCCCGTCACAGGATTCACCTGCGCCTTCGAGAAAAAATTCCACGTATCCAGCGCCGTGTTCCTGAAGTATTCGAAAACCGACCCATGCCATTGGTTCCCGCCCGACTTCACCACATAATTCTCAATGCCCTGCCCGCCCAGGTCCGCCGGATAACCCGATGTCTGCACCTGGAACTGGTTGATCGCATCAAACGGAATCGCCGTCCACACATAGCGCGGATCGCCCTGACCCGCCGGCTCCGTAAACGGAACACCGTCAATGTAGATCTCGGCAACTTCGCCCTGCGGACCGCTCCCGTTGAAAATACCCGCGTTGTCCGTGCTGTTGTTATGCGTCACGTTGGCCTGCACCCCAGGCATCAGGTACGCAAACGCCGTCGCGATTCTCTGATCCCCGTTCATCACAATCGGCAACGCGCTGTACACGTTGTTTTCCATCGTTGACCCGATCGTCGCATTCGTCGTATTCAACATCGGCGGCGCGGCCGTCACCGTGATGCTCTGCTCCTGCGTGCCAACCTTCAGCTTCACATTCAACGAAACCGTCTCCAGGGCGTTCACCGTCACATTCTCCTGCCTCAGCCTCTGGAATCCCTTCGCCTCTACCGTCACCGTGTACTTCCCCGCGCTCAACGGCGACAGGTTATAGAGCCCGGCCGACGTCGACTTCCGGATTGTCTTCTGATTGTTCGCCGTGTTCACCGCCGTAATCGTCGCGCCCGCAACCACAGCGCCCGACGGATCCGTCACCGTCCCCTGGATCGACCCCGCGCCCATCTGCGCCCGTGCGCTCCCCGCGCACAACAGCACACATGCCGCCGCCACAAACCCAACACCATACCCTCTTGTGGCCTTTCCCCGAGTGGACCCTGCCGGCTCCATCCCGACCCGAAACTTTGCGCCCCCAACGGAACGCAATAATTGCCTGAAATTCATCCTCAGCCTCCCTGGATTTTTTAACTTGTTCGTATGAACGTGCTCTGGCTGCGGTCACACCGATGCGTACGGCTTCAATTGTGAGGTCTGACCTTGCGTAGAGTCGCACCCAGTCCTACCAATGCCACTGCACCACTGTCAAGCCCCCGTCCCCCATGGCGGTACAACATCACACACAGCCCTGCACAATGCTCATGTCGTCAAAAACCGCCCGGCTCGAGACTTGGCTCACACCTCTCCCGCGCCAGCTCGATAACGGACCTCGTACCACAACTCTCAGCAAGAGGCTTGACCAGAACCCAAGCAAAAGAGTAGCTTGGGCAACACGTGGTTCGTCCTCTAACGACTCCGCATCCTGCCCACTAACCTTGCGCTAAGTGAGCGACAAGCCTTTGCCGTTACGCATCCACCTGCCCCGGGAGGTCTCCATTTTGCGCATTCGACATCTCGCGCCTTCACTCTTCGCCTTCTGCCTCGCGACTATCTCCGCATCGCACGCGCAGGATCTGCGCCACGTCACTCAACCGCAGCTCCCACCGGCGTGCATCGTCCTCCATGCCAAACTCGCCGCCGTAAATGGCCGCTTACCCGCGCGCGCCGAGCAGCACCTGGACACCGCCCGCATCCAGCAGGCCATCGATCGCTGCTCGCCAGGCCACGCCGTCGTCCTCAAGGCACACGGACCCAACCAGACATTTCTCACCGGTCCGCTCACTCTGCGCTCCGGCGTCACCCTCGTCATTGACGCCAATACTTCCCTCGCCGCCTCCCGCAACCCCCGCCTCTATGACGTCTTCCCAGGTAGCTGCGGCGTCCTTGGCCCGCATGGCCCTGGCTGCAAGCCGCTCATCAGCGGCAACAACATCAGTAACAGCGGCATCATGGGCAAGGGCTCCATCGACGGCCGCGGCGGAGCCACCATCCTCGGCAAACATGTCACATGGTGGCAGCTCGCCCACCGCGCCAAGGTGCTCGACAAGTACCAGAAGGTTCCGGGTCTGATCGCGCTCAACCATGTGCATAACTTCACCCTCTACGAAATTACCCTTCGTAACTCCCCCGCCTATCACGTCCATGTCAGCCGCTCCAACGGCTTCACCGCATGGGGCGTCAAAATCATGACCCCCGGAACCGCCCGCAATACCGACGGCATCGATCCTGGCTCCTCCACCAACGTCACCATCGCGCACTGCTATATTCACGCCGGCGACGACGATGTCGCCGTCGGCTCCGGAGGCGGCCTTCCAGCCTCGCACATCTCCATCATCGACAACCATTTCTACACCGGCCACGGCATGTCCATCGGCAGCGGTACCAGCGGCGGCGTCAACCACATGCTCGTCAAAAA
>CAZWSD010000508.1:0-2684 GCA_964636535.1 uncultured Acidobacterium sp.
GGGTTCCGCCATAGCCGGGGATGAGGCCGAGCTTGACTTCCGGCTGGCCGAGGCGGGCGGATTCGCTGGCGATGCGGAAGGTGCAGGCCATGGCGAGCTCGCATCCGCCGCCAAGGGCAAAGCCGTTGATGCAGGCGATGACGGGTTTGCCGAGGGTTTCGATTTTGCTGAAGACGCGCTGGCCGCGGAGGGCGAGCTGCTGGCCTTCGTCGGCGGTGACGGAGGCGAGTTCCTGAATGTCGGCTCCGGCGGCGAAGGCTTTTTCCCCGGCTCCGGTGATGAGGATGGCGCGAACGTCGCCGTTGGCGCGGAGTTCGTCGAGGACGGCGTCGAGCTCGCGGAGGAGCTGGCCGTTGAGAGCGTTGAGGACCTTGGGGCGGTTGAGGGTGAGGGTGGCGATTTGGTCTTCGATTTCGACGAGCAGTGTTTCGTAGGCCATGAGAATCTCCCGAACGGGAGAGTGTATCAGGGTGCTGGCGCACCTGCAGCTTTGAGCCGCTGGTTTTTAGCTGTTCGCAAGGCGGCGCTTCGCACCGCTTTGGCCCCATCCTCGCCGCAAAAGCGCGGCTAGGATGGGGCACCGGATTTGTGCGGGGTTACTAGTAGGATTTGTAGGCCTGGTTGAAGTGGGGGCGAGGTTGGCTGTTGACATAGGCGGCTACGTCGTAGGCCTGTTGCGGGGTGAGGATGCCAGGGTTTTGCAGGGGCATGTTGTGCTGGACCCAGGCGGCGAGTTTGGCGTTGTTGAACATGCCGGCCCCGTTGTTGTAGGAGTTGGGGCCCCAGACGGGCGGGTAGGCATCGGGGAGGCCTTCGCCGTTGTCCTGATGGCAGGCGGCGCAATGGGCGGAGTAGAGAAGTTTGCCTTGGGCGGGATTGCCAGTGAGCGCGGGGAGCGGCACGAGGCCGCGGTACTTGTAGGGTTTGTTTTTGACGCCGTTGGTCCAGAGGGAGTTGATGTAGGCGACGAGGGCCTTCATCTCTGGGCTGTGGGTGGGGAGGGGTTTGCCGTTTTCGCTGCGGACGAAGCACTCCTGGATGCGGTTCTGGAGGGTGATGACGTGGCCGGCGCGCTTGCTGAACATGGGGAAGAGCCCGGCGACGTCGATCATGGGCGAGGCGTAGTCGGCGGTGCCGCTGAGGCGATGGCAGTCGGTGCAGGTGAGGGTGTTGCCGGTCCACTGGGCGGCGTATTGGGGAGTGTAGTCAAAGATGAGCTTGCCCTGGTGGATGAGCTGCTGCTGGGGGGGCAGTACGGGCGGTGTTCCGGGCGGGGGCACGGTTGGCTGCGAGTTCTGAGGGGCGGCGTGGATGGCGCCGCTGAAGACGGCGGCGGCGATGAGGGAAAGGGCTGCGAGAACGGGGACGAGGAACCAGGGGCGAGACGCAAAGGGCCGAACGGGAAACATAGCTTTCCTTATTTATGAGATGCGTTGGCGGGCAGGGAACGGAAGCCGTACTGGTGGTAAAAGGCCTGGGCCTGCGGGGTTTTGAGGAAGGCGAGCCATTCGGCGGCGGCTTTTGGATGGGGCGCGTGGTTCATGATGCCGCCGGCGTAGATGGCGGTGACGTTCTGGCCGGAGGGGATGGCGACGCCCTGGATGGGGTTGCCGATGCTCTGCTGAAAGCGGACTTCGGAGGCCCAGGTAACGCCGGCGTCGACTTTGCCTTGCATGATGCGCATGGGGGTCTGGCGGTGGTGAACCTCGGTGAGGATGGTTTGTCCGGATTGGACCTTGGCCTGGTAGACGGAGTGGAAGAGGGATTCGCCGCCGGCTTTGCGAAGGGATGCGGCGATCTGTTTGGCGACGCCTTCCCACAGGGGATTGGGCATAGAGAGGCGGATGCCGGGTTTGCCGAGGTCGCGGAGGGAATGGATGTGGCGGGGATTGCCTTTGGCGACCATGATGGCGAGGTTGTTGGTGGCGTAGGGGACGACGGCGTGGAGCTGGCCGGAGGTTTCCATTGCGCGGAGGGTGCGGAGGCCTGCTTCGTAGACGTCAGGGCGGACCTGGAGGGTGAGGTTGCCGAGGGTGAGGGTGTTATTGTGGTCGATCTGGCGGCGGAGTATGCCGGGCGGGAGGGTTTCGTAGTAGATGCGGCCTTTGAGCTCGGGGTGCTGCTGCTCAAAGGCTGCGATGAGTTTTGGCAGGACGAAGAACTGGTTTCCTCCGATGAAGAGGACGAGTTTGGCGTTGCAGGGATTTCCGTGGAGGTCGGGTACGTTGTCGACGTCGGGGACATGGAAGACATAGCCCTGCGCGGCGGGATCGTTGGCGCCTTTGGACCAGGGTGGAGCGGTTTGGGCCCGGGCGACGGAGGAGGCGGCAACGAGGAGGAGCAGCGCAGGGAGGAGCTTCCGATGGGGTTTCATGACATGGGTGCTTTCTAGCCCACGAAGAGATAGCTGTAGCGGCCTTTGGACTGGAGGAGTCCAATGGCGGCGACGGCGGCGGCGACGATGAGCACACCGGGAAGGGTGTGCGCGGCGAGGTCGTTGTAAATCTCCTGGTGAGGCTGGGTGAGGTGGTTCTTGTTGGCCGCGTACTTAGCGATGAACCATGTGGCAAGATGGCAGCCGAGGATGCGCAGGCCGCGATGCTGGAGGGCCTGGATGCTGGAGTCCTGATCGATGGAGTCGGCGCGATTGGGGTTGCTGGAGGCGTATTTGAGATCGGATTTGC
>CAZWSD010000509.1:0-2682 GCA_964636535.1 uncultured Acidobacterium sp.
AGAACGAGTCTTTTCGGCGATTCATAGGCGATATGGTGTACCAGTTGACGAGTATCGAGGGCGGGCTCACTGCATCAGGTGAAACAGGCAGTTCTTAGAAGTAGGGGCAGGTTCCAAGGAGGAGGAACTTGACTCCTTGGAGCGGGTCGGCGAGCGGAGGCCGGAGTCAAGCGAATAGGGGATGCAAGGGGGAAAACGGCACGTGTTCCCCCCTGCCGCTTTTTTGCGGGAAAGAAATGAGGGGCGGCAATGCCGCCCCTCATGGGTTCGTCATGTGATCGGCTTATGCAGCTTTCTTGGATGGCTTGTTGGCGGGTTGCGCCGTCTTCTTGGCCTTCTCCTTCGCGGCAAAATCCTGTTTTACCTTGGCTGCAATCGAGTCGGCGTCTACCTTGTACGCGGTGGCGGCATCGCGGAGCACGGTGGACGGGTTGGTTCTCGACGCCGCAAGCAAGATGGCTACTTCCACCATCAGGCGCGAGAGCGTTCCGTCATCAGCATGGCGAAGAAAGGAATTGAACATCTTCGCCAACCCTCCATCGTCCCGCCACTGACGGATGCCATGCTGCCGTGCCAGCGTCACGATGCGGCGCTCATCCATGAGGCTTACCAGCTTCTCAAGGATGAAAAGCAGATCACGCTTCACCAGGCGGACAGGGACGGCGGCACTCACAGCAGCGAGGACACGAAGGCCGGTGGTGTTAGCGATGGCCTGTTCCTTGCGCTGCTTCTCCTGCTCGGCCTTCCACTTCTCATTCTCACGGCTGGCTTTCTGCTTGGGATGATGGACGGGGCAATCGGGATTCGCGCACACGTTCTGCACGGTGCCGATGCCGTTACCCTCTGTGATGAGGGCCTCGGTGGTGAACTTGCACACCTTGAACTCCGGGCGCGCTGCCTCGTCTTTCGACTTTGGCTTGTCGTCACGGATGGCCGTGTACTTGTTGCGCGGAAGCGTGGTGCTGCCCTCCTTCTGTACCCCGTAGGCGGTGCTGATCTGCACGATTTGCGGTTTCGCGGCGATGGTTTTGGCAAGATGTGCCGAGACCTTCGACTGGTAACAATTCGGGTCGCTGCATGAATCCTGCTTGCCTAGTTCGGAGAAGAGTAGCTTGTTGTGTCCCGTCCGCTTCGGACAGTCCACACAGCTTCCTGCCGCCGGGATAAGCTGTGCATCCCGCTTGTCGAACGGGGCGTCTCTCAGAATGAGCAGGATGTTCGACTCAATCCAGAACTGAAGATTGCGGACGGGGAGAAGGATGCGCTTCGCCTTCTGACCGCCAGCGCTCCAATCCTCTTTGAAGCAGGCGGCGAGTGCCTGCTCCTGCTGCGCGGGCTGCAATTTCGCGAGCAAAAGTGCGTGGCCAATGCCGATTTCGTCTTTGTAGAATGCCTCGACGACTGTCGGCGTAAGCTCGGTCAGCTTCAAACGGGCTGCGACGTAGGCGGGATTTTTGCCCGTGCGGGCGGCAATCTGCTCGATGGAGTATCTCGGCTGCTCCAAATTGAGCAGGGCGCGGAAGCCGTTGGCCTCCTCCATCGGGTGAACGTCGCGGCGTTGCAGGTTCTCGACGATGGACATTTCGAGTGCCTCGGCGTCGGTGAGGTTGACGATGCGGACGGGCACAGAGTCCACATCTGCCATCCGCGCGGCGCGGTAACGCCGCGCTCCGGCGACGATCTCGAAGCTACGCTCATTCAAAGGTCGCACAAGCAAGGGCGAGAGAACGCCCTGACTCCGTATGCTCTCGGCCAGCTCCTTCAAGGCTTCGTCCTCAAAAATCCGGCGTGGGTTGGTGGTGGACTCCGTGAGCACGGCGATTGGCAGGTTGCGGTACTCGGTAGCGTTGACGATGGTGGTATTCATGAGAATGGCTCCTTTCGAGCAGTTGGGCACACGATGGGTGAGTGAGCGTGCGCCTTCGCAGCACCCGCTCGTAGACAGAGCGGGTTAGCTGGCAATGGCGAATTCCTGCTGTGGTTCGGGCTGCTCTTCTGCCGTCTCGGAAGCAGGCGGCTCCAGCGCAGCGAGAATGACGGCAGAGGCTTGCTGGATGACCTCAAGGCTCTCGGCCAGCAGCGATGCGTTGCCGTGGTAAAGCTGGATGTAGTCGGCGGAAGCGGTGCCAGTCTCCAGACCAACGGCCTTGCCCACAACAAACGCGATGGCCTCGGCCTCGGTTTCCTTGACGGTCTTGGTGGTCGTGGTGCGCCGCTCGGCCTTGTGCAACATTTCGTGCGCCAGTTCATGCACAAGCGTTGAAAATTCCTCGGCCCTCGACTGTCCCGGTAGCAGCGCAATCCTGCCACCGTAACTCACGCCAAGCGCGGGCGCGATGCGCTCGGTAAAGACAAGCTCGATGCCTTGTTTCTCGATGAAGGTCAACAGACGGTCGCGGTTCTCGCCCACATCGCCATTGACCCCGCGCATCTCCGGTAGCTCCGCGCCTTCGGTCTGGCTCACGTCAAAGACGTAAGCGGAGCGGAAGCCGACCAAGACGGCCTGATTCTGCTTCGTGATGTCCTTCTCTGCCTCTTCCTTCGGCTTGCGGCGCACGCCAATGATAGGGGCAAGAATGCGGATGCCGCGCTCGCCCTTTTTCACGCGGCGGCCAAGCTGGTTCCATGCGTAGAGTCCGGCAACGCGGGTTGCGTCCGGCTTCTGCCGTGCAATCTCCAGAA
>CAZWSD010000510.1:0-2680 GCA_964636535.1 uncultured Acidobacterium sp.
GTTGTGATCAATGACATTTACATTGATCCGCGGAATCCGCAGCACGTGCTGATGGCGACGGATCACGGTGGAGTTCTTGCCAGCGAAGACGGCGGAAGGAGCTTTGTGACGTCGAACGAGGGATTTTCAGGGCGGGAAGTGACGTCGATTCTGCCGGATCGGAGTCATCCGGGGCGGATTTATGCCGGGGTGGTGAACGGATGGCAGTACGGCGGTGTATATGTGTCGAATGACAACGGCCAGACCTGGCAGCAGCAGAGCGAGGGTTTGGGGCGCAGAGATGTATTTGCGTTGGCCGAGAGCAGCGACGGCACGTTGCTTGCGGGGACTGACCGGGGTATTTTCCGCTGGAGGTCGGGGAGGTGGGTGACGGCGGGAGCGGCGATAACCGAGACCAAGCAGGTGGAGGAGTACGAGGAGAACGGGCGACCGGTGCAGGGTGTGGTGGAGCATGATTCGCGTCCGGAGCCGATTCGCGGGCGTGTGGGAGCGTTGCTGACGGCGGGGAAGGATTGGCTTGCGGCGACGCCGAAGGGAGTATACCGGAGCACGGACGGCGGGCAGATATGGCGGGGTCCGGTACTGCGCGGCGGGAATTACTTTTACATGGGCAAGGCTGGATCGGCGCTGCTGGCTTCGGACTTCAGGGTGATGTGGCGGTCAGAGGATGGAGGGCGGAAGTGGATTCCTCTGAGCCGTCCGGCGGGTTTGACCGAGATTAGGGCGGTGACGGTGTCGCCGGGCGGGAAGCTGTGGGTGGGCGGCCCGCAGGGCGTTTACTGGAGCGCGGATAACGGCAGGAGCTGGAAGGCGATTGAGAGGCTGCCGACGAATCAGATCCGGAGCCTGGCATGGGACCCTGTAACGCGCCGTGTGCTGGTGACATCGAATATCACGAACATAGTGTATGCGGTGGATCCGGATACATTGACGTGGCAGTGGATGAATGCGGGCTGGAAGCTGGATTGCGTGCATTCGATAGGAGGGCGGCTGGTGGCGGCGTCGGCGACGAATGGCGTGATTCTGCAGCCCGAGGGGCGGGCAAAGGGCAGTGCGCTGGCTGAGAACGGGAGTCACTGACAAGAGCGTGTGGACCCTGCGTGGCGTGGAGCGGTCCGATATCGAGGCGCTCTATCAACTCGACCAGCGGTGCTTTGAGCCGGAGATAGCGTATTCGCGCGCGGAGCTGCTTGGTTTTCTTTCTCTGCGGCAACGGATTGCGCTGCTGGCTGAGAGCACGTCGGGGGCGGTGGTAGGCTTCATTATTGCCGAAGCGAGGCGGAGGGGGGAGCATCGGGTTGGTCACATTGTGACCATTGATGTTGCCGTGCAGATGCGACGCAAGGGGCTGGGGCGCGCGCTATTGTTTGCGGTGGAAAAGCGGCTCCGAGAGATGGGAGCTGGGCGGGTCCGGCTGGAAGTAGCGGTGGATAACCAGGGAGCGCAGGCGTTCTACGAGCTGGAGGGGTATGAACGCATCGGCCGCATTGAAGACTACTACCTGGGCCGGATTGACGCGTATGTGATGGAGAAGAGGCTGATGGGGGGCGAGGGTTAGCGGCGATTCGGGATTGCCGTACCCATTTTTAAGAACCTTCAGGGCCGCCGCTCCCTGTGGGTCGCATCGACTATAGAGTGGCTGCTGCGGGGCCCGGTTATCGTGGAATCGCTGTAGGGGCCCGGGGCCGTCAGGAGTGGAACTGGGCACGGAGCGCGTTGAGGATTTGCTGGTCGGGAGGGCCGAAGGCGCGCCACAGGATATTTCCTGACCGGTCAGTGAGCAGGACGATGACCTGGCTGCCTTGCGGAATCTGGAGCTGGCGGCGGAAGCGATTTTCGTTGAGATAGAGGGGCACGACGCGGGGCCAGAGGTGAGGGTCAGAAAAGTCACTGCGCAGGGCGGAGTTGTCCCACCAGCGGTAGAGAGGATTTTTTTGCTCGGAGATGGGGAGTAAATAGTACGCGAAGTTGTTATGGAGGCGGCTGAGGGACTGCGCGGCGGAGACCCAGTTGTCCACTTCCGGCGTATCGCCGGTATCGAAGGAAATGAGCAGGAGGTTGCGGTTAGAGCTGAAGGCGGCCGGAAGGGTGATTTTTGCCTTCGCGAGGCTGTAGGAGGTGATGGTGGGGAAATGGGTGTGGGAAGAGCCGGTGTGCGCCGGGAGAGCGAGCAGGGTAGCGGGGAGAAGCAAGGTGCAGAGGATCACTTTTGGTGTGCGCAAGCTTGTCCTTTGACGCAAGAGCCGGGGCGAGAGCCCGGGATAGATTTGAGTGTAACAGTGGCATGAGGGTCTGCGGTGGAGGTGCCTGCATGCGGTAACTGAAGAGGAATCGAAGAGACTGCCTGCAGTATCATATATGTGATGGGAAGCCAGGTACATGGTTTTGTGACGGACGACAACCGTCTGCGGCCGGTTGCGGAGAAGGTTCTCAACGGGGAGAGACTTTCGTTTGAGGACGGGGTATTGCTGTATCGCTCGGCGGACATTCTGGCGGTAGGCTGGCTGGCGAATCATGTTCGCGAGAAGATGCATGGCGACTTGGCGTACTTTAATGTGAATCGGCACATCAATCCGACGAACGTGTGCGTGGCTGCGTGCAAGTTGTGCGCGTTTGGGCGCAAGAAGGGCGCGGACGGATCGTACACGATGGCGCTGGAGCAGGCGTGGGAGACGGCGGC
>CAZWSD010000511.1:0-2677 GCA_964636535.1 uncultured Acidobacterium sp.
CGTGGTCTCCGATGAGGAGGGTTTTCTCCATGGAGCCGGAGGGGATGACGAAGTTCTGGAAGACGAAAGTGAGGATGAAGAGCCCGATGACCAGGACGCTGGCGACGGAGGCGAGGGCTTCGAGTGGGGTTTCGTCGGTTTGGGATGGTTGGGCCGTTGGGGCCGTGGAGTTCTGCTCAGCCGTCTTTTCCATAAACCTCAGGGCGCGGGAGGACCGCGGATGCCGCCGGCAGGGTGAGCGGGCGGCTGCTTGACTTAGTGGACGATCTCGAAGGTGCGGTTCCAGCGGGCGAAATTCAGGAGGCCGGCGAAAAGACCGCTATTGTGGTTGAGTTTATCATCCGGCAGGTTGGGGAAGCTTGGAACGGAGGATTGACGGAGAGAGAAATAGATGAGGAGGGGGCGTCCGACGATGTTGGCGCGGGGGACGAAGCCCCAGTAGCGGCTGTCACGGCTGTCGTTACGGTTGTCGCCGAGGACGAAGAATCGTCGGGCGGGGACGTCGAGTTGTCCGTGGTGGACGTAGCGTTGCATGCGGAGCCACCAGTGGTAGTCGGCGCCGGGGTAGTTGTAGGAGACGGCGGGGAAGTCGTCGCGGAAGCGATCGGGGACAGCGGGCAGGTAGGTGGCGTAGGGTTCGTGGATCTGGTGGCCATCGCGGATGACGAGGCCGTGGTGTAGGTGGAGGTAGTCTCCGGGCGAGCCGATGATGCGTTTGACGACGTATTCGGAGGGCTTCTCGGGGAAGCGGAAGATGACGATGTCGCCGTCACGTGGGGCGCGGTATGGCAGGAGCCAGCGCCAGTGGCCGGCGGGAGCGATGGTGACCTTGTTGACGAGCAGGAAGTCGCCGACCTTGAGGGTGGGGTACATGGAGGGGGAGGGGATGCGGAAGGGCTGGACGATGAAGGTGAAGACGAAGACGACGCCGACCAGCAGGCGGAGGGTGGAGGTCATGGTGAGGAGCGGACCATAGGGCCTGGGATCGCGCGCTGAGGCGGGATTTCGGGCAGGGACGCGGGGTTCGGTTGGCGCGCCAGGAGAGAATTTCGGGGTGTGGCTGGGGGTGGGCTCGAGGGTTGGCGGGGCAGGAGTTGCGAGGGCTGGGGCGGGGTTCATGCGGAGCCCCCGGAGGCGGCGCGGGAGGGTGGGTCGGGGCGGAGTTTGAGGAGGGCTCGGCGGGCGGCTTGCTGCTCGGCGTGTTTTTTGGTGTTGCCGACGCCGCGGGCGAGGCGGTTTTGGGGGGAACCGGGGAGGCGGACCTCGACGAGGAATCGCTTGCGGTGGTCGGGGCCAGTCTGGCCGGTGACGACGTACTCGGGCTGTCCGCGGCGTTCGGACTGGAGGAATTCCTGGAGGGTGGATTTGTAGTCGCCGATGTTGGGTCCGGCGGCAGCTTCGAGGAGGAGCGCCGGCAGGGAGGGCTCGACGATGTGTTCCTGGATGACGCGGCGGGCGGCGAGCAGGCCGCCGTGAGGGGAGTCCTGGGTGGAGGCGTCGAGATAGATGGCGGCGATGATGGCCTCGGCGGCGTTGGCGAGGAGGGCGGCTTTTTTGCGGCCGCCGCTGCGTTCTTCGCCGCGGCCCATGCGGAGGTAGCGGCCGAGTTCGAGGCGGTGGGCGACCTGGGCCATGTGTTTTCTGCTGACGAGCGCGGAGCGGAGGCGGGTGAGCTGGCCCTCGGTCATTTCGGGGTGGGCGCGGAAGAGGATTTCCGCGACGACGAGTCCGAGGACGGCGTCGCCGAGGAACTCCAGCTGCTCATTATCTTCGAGCCTGGGGCGGGATTTTTTGAGGGCCTTGGCCTTGGTCTGAGCTTTGGGTTGGACGGGCTGGGGCTGGGAGGGCCCGGTCTGCTCATAGGCGAGGGAGCTGTGGGTGAGGGCGCGCACGAGGAAATCGCGCCGGCGAAAGGTGTAACCGAGCGCGGCTTCGAGTTCGGCGTCGTTGCCGACGGTGCGGGCCGGTTCCATGGTCTGACTTAAGAGTAGTGCAAAATGGTGGGACGCGGCACGAGGGATGGGCGGTTTCGGGCTTATGGAAGCCGGAGGAGACAGAGCGGGCGCACCTGTTTCCCGGTGGATTTCCCGGTGGAGCAGGGGGCGCGAGGAGTCGTTGGCAGGGCTATGGCAATTCCTGAATTGCCGTATCCCCGGAGATGGTTGCCATGTCGCGGCCTGCTGCTGGTGGTGTCGAGTTGAGTGTGTCGGCTTGAGGACACGGCGCCCCGGGAATCGCTCCAGACCTTTTTCGAAGGTATTTTCGAGCGCGGAGGTGCGCGGACGGGTGCGCAGGGAATATGCTGTTTGGCATGAGAAAATTGATTTACCTTGTGGTATTGATGGCGGTGGGGGCGAGTGCGCAGACGCGACTACCGCACCATATGCGGTGGGTGGGGAGCTGGGCGTCTTCGCAGCAGATACCGGAGCCGAGGAATACATTGCCTTCCGCGGATTTGACGAACGCTACGGTGCGGCAGGTGGTGCATCTTTCGCTGGGCGGGGACGAGCTGCGGGTGCGGCTTTCGAACGAATGGGGAACGCGGCCGCTGACGTTCAGGTCGGTGCATATTGCGCGGGCGATAGCGCCGGGTTCGTCGGCGATCGATCCAAAAACAGATAGGGTGGTGACGTTTGGGGGCAGCCCGGAGGTGACGATTCCAGCGGGCGCCGAATAT
>CAZWSD010000512.1:0-2658 GCA_964636535.1 uncultured Acidobacterium sp.
ATGTTGTCACCCAGAATCAGCGAACACGAATCGTTGCCGATGAATTCCCGACCGATCAGAAATGCCTGCGCCAACCCATCCGGACTCGGCTGCACCGCGTAGGAAATCTGAATGCCCCAATCGTGGCCATCGCCCAGCAGATCCGCAAAGCGCGCCGTGTCCTGCGGCGTCGAAATCACAAGAATCTCGCGCATCCCCGCCAGCATGAGAGTGGTCAGCGGGTAGTAGATCAGCGGCTTGTCGTAAACGGGTAACAGCTGCTTCGACACCACCCGGGTCACCGGATACAGCCGCGTTCCCGAACCTCCTGCCAGGATGATTCCCTTCATTGCGCCAAACGCTCCGAGTAATTCTGGTCCATCCAATTCAAATACGCGCCGGTTCGCACCCCTTCCACCCAGTCCAGATGATCGAGGTACCAGCGGACCGTGCGCCGCAGCCCGTCCTCAAAATTTTCCTCGGGCTTCCAATTCAGTTCCCGTGCGATCTTTGATGCATCAATCGCATACCTGCGGTCATGCCCCGGCCGGTCCTTTACAAAGGTGATCAGCTTCCGCCGCGAACCCATCCCCGCATCCGGCCGCATCTCGTCCACCAGATCGCAAATCGTCCCCACCACGTCCAGATTCTTCCGCTCGCTGTTGCCGCCAATGTTGTAGGTCTCGCCCACGCGCCCGCGCTCCAGCACCGCCCGAATCGCCGAACAGTGGTCCTTCACATACAGCCAGTCGCGCACATTCGCCCCATCGCCGTAAACCGGCAGCGGCTTGCCTTCCAGGGCATTCAGGATCATCAGCGGAATCAGCTTCTCAGGAAACTGATACGGCCCGTAATTGTTCGAACAGTTGGTCGTCAGCACCGGCAGTCCAAAGGTGTGGTGGTAGGCGCGCACCAGGTGATCCGATCCGGCCTTCGAAGCGGCATAAGGACTGTTCGGCGCATACGCGGTCGCCTCCGAAAAGGCCGTATCTTCCGGTCCCAGCGTCCCGTACACCTCGTCGGTGGAAACGTGCAGAAACCGGAAAGCCCTCCGCCCTTCATCGTCCAGCTCGTGCCAGTACGCCTTGGCCTGCTCAAGGAGCACGAACGTGCCATGAACATTCGTCTGCAGAAACGCCTCCGGCCCCACAATCGACCGGTCCACATGGCTCTCGGCCGCAAAATGCACAATTGCCCGGGGACGATGCTCACGCAGCAGCGCACCCACATGCCCTGCATCGCAAATATTGCCGCGCACCAGCACATGCCGCCGATCGTCCTTCAAACCGGCCAGGTTCGCGGGATTCCCGGCATACGTCAGCAGGTCTAGATTCACCACTGGCTTGCCTGCGCTCTCCAGCCAGTCCAGCACAAAATTGGAGCCGATAAACCCAGCCCCGCCCGTCACGAAAATCGCATCATTCACACGCATTTAGCCGGTATCTCACTGCTCCAGAGGATGGAGGAAGGGCGACGGCCTAGGCGTCCTCTCAATGATTACCATGACGGCAGCATATCAGCTTCCGTCTGAGCTCATGACACCGCACCGACCCCGACACGCGGCATGCATGTACTCTCGCAAACCCGCTCCCAATATCCCCAAGTTTCGCCTTTCGTCAGGCTCAGAGAGGCCAACGGCGCAGAATTGCGTCCAGGGCTGTCATGCACTCGTCCCTCCGGAAATTCCTCCTCGGGTTTGGCGGCTCGCGTTCTGGAGTTTCGTGGGTGGATTCCCGGCAGAGCCGGAGGCATCTCCTATTTGGCAGGAAACTCATGCTGAATCGTGCGCGCCAGCCCCTCCGCCAGCGTATTCGGCGCCGTAAATCCAGCACCGGCGATCCGATCCGCCCGGAATTGCGTGCTCTCGCAAAACTTCCGCACCCGGATCGCGCTAATGGGAAACCTCTTCCCCGTAACACGCGCCAGCAAATCGAATCCGTGCCCGGCCGCCATCGCGACACTCTTCGGCATCCTCGCCGGTTTACCCTGCTTGCCTAGGCAGTGCCAGACGTGATCCACCAGCTCCGTCGTGCTCATATCCGGTCCATCCACATAGTTGTAGATGTGCGCGCCCGGCCCCATCGTCAGGCAATGTGCAAGAAATGCCGCGATATTCCCCACGTAGGCCATCGACTTCTTGTTCCCGCCGGAGCCCACCATCATGAACTTGCCCGTCGAAATCTGCCGTAGCAGGTTGTACACATTGCCGCGGTTGCCCTCCCCGAACACCACCGTCGGCCGCACGACCACCAGGCTCCTCGAAGCATCTTCTTCCGCCCAGGCTTTGTAAACCGCCTCGGCCGCCAACTTGGTCTTCCCGTATTCGTTGAACGGTGCGAATGGGCCCTGCTCGTCGGTAGGCCGCGGCTGAAAACCATAAACCGCAACACTGCTGGTAAAGATGATCCGCTTTACACCGGCTTCGCGCGCCGCCTCGCAGACTCTCGCCGCGCCTTCCACATTCACCTCGTGGTAGCGCGAAAGCGGCCGTACATCATCCCGATGCTCCGCCGCCAGGTTGATGATCGTCTCCGCGCCCTTCACCAGCTCGCGCAGCGAATCCAACTCGCACACATCGCACCGCCGCCAAAGCTCCCCAAACGCCTCGCTCTCGCGGATATCCCCAATCGAAAACGGCACACCCCGCTCCCGCAGCAAACCACCCAGCCGCGTTCCGAT
>CAZWSD010000513.1:0-2656 GCA_964636535.1 uncultured Acidobacterium sp.
CCTTCGCGCACGCCCAGCGTCAGATTGAGGCCGCGAAACTCCAGATACCGCACCTCAAAGTGATCCACAATCCGCAGCGCGTGCAGGTTATGGTCAAAGCGCAGCCCATGCTCCCGCATGGCTTCATCCAGCGCCCGCTCGCCGGCATGCCCAAAGGGAGGATGCCCGATGTCATGCACCAGCGCCAGCGTTTCGGTCAGGTCCTGGTTCAGCCCCAGCGCCACCGCTGCGCTGCGCGCAATCTGCGCAACCTCCATCGTGTGTGTCAGCCGGCTGCGAAAGTGGTCGGAATTCCGCTCCGTGAAAACCTGCGTCTTGCCAGCCAGCCGCCGGAAAGCCCGCGAATGAATCACCCGCGCCCGATCCCGCGCAAAAGCAGTGCGATAAGGCTGTGCCGGCTCTTCAAATCTCCTCTGACAGAGCAAGCCCTCGTCCCCTACCGCACAGCCTGGCGGCAGCAGCGTCACGACTGCGGCGGCGCGGCAGACTCCTTCGCCAACCGATTCCGCACCCGGTCCAGCTGCTTCTGCACCCGGCCAGGCTCGCCGGGTTCCGCATCAGCCGGCAGCGTGTGCGCCAATTCCTTCAGGGAAAGCTCCCACTGTTCAGCCGCCTGCTTCAGTTTCCCGATCTTCTCGTATACCTGGCCAAGGTGATCGTGCACCGTGGGGTCCGTTGAGTCGCGATCGCAAGCCTGCCGCAGGTTTTGCTCCGCCTTCGTGTAGTCCCCCATCTTGAAGTACACCCAGCCCAGAGAATCAAGATAGGCATAGTTCATTGGGTCCAGCTTCACGGCTTTGTTGATCAACGTCAGCGCCTCAGGCAGATCCTTGCCTTGATCCGCCAGCATGTATCCTAGCGAGTTCAGCGCCATGGGATTATCCGGCGCCAGCGCCAGCGCCTTGCGCGCCTCTGATTCCGCTGCGTCCAGGCGGTTCTCGCGCTCGAACAGCGAGCTGCGAAGAAAGTAGACAAACAGCGTGTCGCCCTTGGATTTCGCGAGCTTTTCCGCCTTCTTCAGCGCCACCGATGCCTTCCGCCAATGGCCCAGCCGCGTTTGTATCTCGGCCAGCGTCAGATATACCTGCCGGTCCTCATCCGGCTTGCCGTTCAGCATGGAGCGAACCATTTTGATCGCTTCGGGCGCACTGCCCGTATCCGCCATCGTTGTCGCCAGCAGCATCTTCATCGCCCGGCTCTTCGGCAGACTCTTCACCGCGCGCTCGGCGGCCGACCGGGCTTTCCCGTATTCATGCGCCGCGTCATACGTGTCAACCTGTGACTGGTAGGCCTGCTCGGAATACTTGCCGCCCAGGCTGGCCATCTTCTCATACGTCGCGATTGCGTCGTCCACCTTGCCCTCTTCGCGGTAGACGTGCGCCAGCCGGTCCAGAAACAGAAATCGATCCTGCTTCTCATCCTTGGTAAGTTCGCTGATCGGCCGGTCAGAAATCTGCGCCAGCCTCGCAAAGTCGGCCTCTGCCTTGGAGAGGTGCCCCAGCGCGTCGTTCAATAACCCTTCATCGTAGTGAATCTCGACGGAATTGGGATTGAGAGCCTTTGCCTTCATCAGGCTGTCGTACGACCTCTGAAATTCACCGTTGTGCCGCTCGATGTCGGAAATGCGAAGGAAGGCCGTTGCATCGCTCGGATCAGCCGCTGCCGTGTCCTCATAGTAGCCAAGCGCTTTGTCATACTGCTCATCCTCGAACAGGTTCTTCGCCAGCGCCTTCTCAATGTCCAGATTGCTCGGGGCCAGCTGCAGGGCGCGTTCCAGCGCGGAAATCGCCTTTTTTGTCTGCTTTTGCTGCGCGTAGGCAAGGCCCAGCGCGTACTCCAGGCGGGCCGTCTGATCGCTCGCCGGTACCGCGCTCATCACTCCAATCGCCTTCGCCGGCTGTCCGGAATCGCTGTAAAAACGCGCCAGATTCAACACCGTGTTCTCAGAGTTGGGGTCGATCTTCTGTGCGGCCTCAAACTGCGCCTGGGCCTTGGCCGATTCCTGGTTCGCGGCGTATAGCCGCCCCAGCATCAGGTGGTTGGCCGCGCTCTCAGGCTCCAGCTTCACCAGCATTTCGTACTCTTTGGTGGCCAGGCCCAGCATCTTCTGCGCCGTTTGAGGATCCTGCTGGCTGTTGCTCAGCGAGTCAAGGTAGATCCGAGCCAGCAGCTTGTGCCCTTCCACGTCGTTGGGGTCCCGCTTCACCTGCTGCTGCGCTGCCTCGATCGCCTCCTTGATATTGCCCGTCTCAAAGTACAGGCTCGCAAGGTGATCTTCCAGAAACCTTGAGTGCGGGTCCAGGCTCATCGCCTTCCGGTATTCGGCAAGCGCATTCGTGGCGTACTCCGGGCGCCCATAGGTGGCCGACATCTGTTCGTAGTAGTGCGCCAACATGTAGTGGTAGTAGGCGCTGCCCACATTCGTGGGACCGGCCTTCGCTTCCGCCGGATTTGCAGGTGCGGTAGTTACCTTTGCGGAGATTTTCGGCACGCCCGGCTTGGGATTGGTCTGTGCCAGCGCGGCACAGGAAATCGACAGGGTGGCGAGAAGGAGCAGACGGGCGCTGCGATGGGATGCACGGCTCATGTATGGGGTCGGAACCAGACCTTTCCTGGCAAATGGCTGGCTCCGGAGCGAGACTGACGCCGCATTCGC
>CAZWSD010000514.1:0-2649 GCA_964636535.1 uncultured Acidobacterium sp.
TGAGCTTGTTGCCCTCATTGAGCAGATCTTCGTCCACGTCGCCTTCCTGATAGACGGGGACGAGCTTGCGGATTTTTCCCTGGCTGAGGTTGACGCCATCCACCTTGATTTTGACGACAGCTTTTTTGTCTGCAACGAAGGCGTAGTTGAGACGGTTTGTGATGGGCTGGAATCGGCTGGACTTGAGCTGGATGGTGGCTTCGAGGTAGTGGTTTTTCTGGTAGTGCTTGCGCAGGGCGGTGAGGGCCCGCTCGATGGTGCTGTGCGTGACTTTCTTGCCGGTACGGAGCTTGGCGCGCTTCTGGAAGGTATGCCGTGGCATGCCAGTGTCGCCCTGGACAGAGACAGTGCCAATGCGGGCGCGGGGGCCTGTCTGCACGAAGAAATGGATGTCCTTGAGGCGGTTTTCGTGGTCGGTGGTGACCGAGTCGAAGACTTTGCCGAGGTAGAAGCCGTTTTGCTGGAGGGCGCTTTGCAGATCGGCGTTGGCTTCAGCGATTTTGGGGTCGGTATAGAGGGTTCCGGGTGAGAGGCCTGGGGCGTAGGAGATGCGGGAGTGGAGCTGTGGATTTTTGATGCCGCTGACCGTGATCTGTCCGATGAAGTATGCCGGTGCTCCAGTGAAGATGAGCTTTACCTGGTTGCCCTGACGGATGCCTTCAACCTGGATATTGCGATAGAGGCCAGTGGAAAACAGCCGACGGAGGCTCTGGCGGACGTAGGCGGGGTTGAGCGGCTTGCCGGGCTGTTGCGGCAGGAGTGGCGGAAGGGGCGCGAGGATTTTGGCTCTGACTCCGTGAAACTCGATGGAGCTGACGGTGAGGCCGGCCCATGCGAGCATGGCGGGTGTGGCTCCGGGTGGTACTGGTTGAATTTTGCGGGTTGAGGGCCGTCCGTCGACGGGATTGCGAGGGGGCCGAAGCGCTCTGGTTTGGGGCAAAGTCTTTGCCTGAGAGGCTGCGGCGCTGTGGGAGGGGGCTTGCGCCTGGGCTTTGGGTAGCGCAAAGATGCTCCCCAAAGTGAGGATTATGCCGAGCCAGCGTATGCACATCTTTGATTTGCCGGAAAAACTCAATCGACCCTCAGGCGAGACAGGATTGCGCTCCGGTGTTTAAGTGTTGCAAATACGACACATGAAGCGCCGGCGCCACCGCGATACTTTCGTCTCTCCCTATACTAAAGAGTGATGCAAGGTTCGTCTTCCAAGCTGGCGGAGCGGTATTCGCGGCAGGTTCTGTTTGCGGGTATTGGCGCGGAGGGTCAGAAGCGGATTGGCAGCGGTCATGTGGCGCTGGTGGGCGTGGGCGCGACGGGCGCGGCTGCCGCCGGGCTGCTGGCGCGGGCCGGAGTGGGCCGGCTAACGCTGGTGGATCGAGATTTTGTGGAAGAAAGCAACCTGCAGCGGCAGGTGCTGTTCGATGAGGCGGATGCGCGGGATGCGCTGCCGAAGGCGGAGGCGGCGCGGCGGAAGATTGCGCTGTTTAACAGCGAGGTTGAAGTCGAGGCGCGTGTGGCGGATTTGACGCCGGGGAATGTGCACAATCTGCTGGGAGGGGCCGACCTGGTGCTGGATGCCACGGACAACTTTGAGACGCGGTATCTGCTGAATGACTACTCGGTGGAACAGGGCCGCCCGTGGATTTATGCGGCGGCGCTGGGCGCGTATGCGGTGACGATGAATATTCTTCCCGGGGAGACGGCGTGCCTGGCGTGCATTTTTCCGGAGGCGCCGAGCGGGCCGGTGGAGACCTGCGATACGGCGGGGATTTTGAATACGGCGGTGAATGTGGCGGCGTCGATGGAAGTGGCCGAGGCGCTGAAGTATCTGACGGGGCAGAAGGAAAAGATGCGGCGGACGCTGCTGTCAGTGGATCAGTGGTCGAATGAGTGGAACGAGGTGAAGACGGCACGGCCACGGCCTGATTGCAGGGCGTGCGGGGCGCGGGACTTTGTGCATCTGCGCGGGGAGGGCCGGGCGCATATTACGCTGTGCGGGCGGAACTCGGTACAGATTCACGAGCATGGGCGGCCGGTGGACTTTGCGGAGCTGGCGGCGCGGTTGCGGCCGCATGGGGATGTGCGGCACAACGACATGCTGCTGCGTTTCCAGCGCGGGGCGCATACTCTGACGGTGTTCAAGGACGGGCGGGCGATTGTGCAGGGGACGACGGACGTGGGTCTGGCGCGGAGCTTGTATGCGCGGTTTGTGGGGTTGTGAGCGTTATCCGGTATACTCCGCTGGGTGGAGTGAACCATGGACGCGAATCAACGGCCTTTAGCAGTTTGGGTGGTGGCCTGCCTGTATTTGCTGGTGGGCTGCGCTGCGCTTGTGTATCACTTTCATGATTTAGGGAAGCCGGATGGCGGCTGGGTGATATTGACCGAAAGCCTGGCGATTGTAACGGGCGTGTTTCTGCTGCTGCGGCAGAACTGGGCGCGGTGGCTGGCGGTGGCGTGGATGGCTTTCCATGTGGCAATCAGCTACGGGGATGCGGGGAAGCTGATGGTGCATTCCTGCTTCCTGGCGCTGGTTGCGTGGCTGCTGTTTCGGAAGGATTCCGGGCGGTATTTTCGCGGCGCGAAGGGGGCGGGATAGCCGGGAAGAAAGAGAAAGCAGAAAGCCCCGGATTTCTCCGGGGCTTCTTAGCG
>CAZWSD010000515.1:0-2624 GCA_964636535.1 uncultured Acidobacterium sp.
TCGATGCGTAATAGGTCATGTGGAGATTGATCATTGCGGAGTTATGCATGATGTCCGCATCATTCTCTCCGGTGAATACGAAGCCTGCACCCCCCATATCCGCTGCGAGCTGATACACCTCATCAAAGGGAACATCAAGAATTTGTTTCCAACTTCTCGCATTCCTCAAATCCGCAACAACAAAATCATCGGCCTCGCTCTTGCCGAACTCGGGATACTTGAGATCAACTCCCCGAACCCAAAAACCTTCGTGCCTCAACCTTCCGGCCAGATGGCTTCCAATAAACCCTCCGGCACCACATACCAATGCTCTCTTGACCATGCATTCTACCTTCCTCTCAGTGGCGCGTACCGCTCATAACCGCCAGGGTGATCGCAGCCTCGAGTATCTCAATTACCTTACCTAGTCTCCTGAGTCATTGATCACTCGTTTGAACCGAACGGCCTTCACGCATCAATTGCACGATAACTCTTGCCACGAACTTGGGATTGTTGACTAGATACCGTTTCCATAGCCGTCGTGGCTCTTGGATCAATCGATGAAGCCATTGCAAACCCGACCTTTTAACCCAAGATGGTGCGTCATTGATCCGCCCTGTGTGGATATCGAACGCCGCGCCCACACCTATCAATAACTTTGTGTTGAGGCGCTCCATGTAGTGGGCCATGAAACGTTCCTGCCTTGGGGTGCTCAGACCAATCCACATTACGTCCGGCCTACAGTCCTCAATCATCGCGATCAGTTCCATTTCCTCACTCTCGTTGAGTTGACGAAATGGCGGCGTATAACTACCGACAATCTCCAGACCAGGAAATCGCTGACAAAGTCTATCCTTGAGGCACTGGGCCACGCCGTCATTTCCCCCATAGAGGAAATGACGGCACCTCTGCTCATTCAACTTCTCACAGACTTCCAGCATAAAGTCCGGCCCATAGACCCGCCGCATCCTCCTGTAGCCCCGTAGGTGACCAATCCAGACAGTTGGCATCCCATCCGGTAGGCAAAGAAAGGCGTGGTTCAGGATCCGCCGGAATTCCGGATCTGATTGGGCTTCCATCACACCGTGCACGCCAGTTACGCACACATATCCACGCTCACCCGACCGAAGACGCTCGGAGCAGAGCTGAACGGCGCCGGCCATGTCGATGGCGCTGATGTAAACACCCAGAACTTCGACCATATCCGGCCTATTGATAAGCGTCATTCGTGTTGGCTCAACACTATCGGCATTGCGCAAAGTCGTCTGGAAGCAGTAAATATCCCGACCTGGCCCTACGCTATCTCGACCGCATGACGATATATGTCCATAAGCATGGAGTAATTCACTTCTGCGGTGTACTTCAGTTCGTATTCGCGGCGAGCCCTCGCCCGCATCAACGTGACTGCATGTCGATGCTCGAACATCCAATCAACTTGTTCGGCCAAAGCATCCGCATCTCCGGGCGCAAACAGCCGCCCCGTATGCCCATGAGATACGATCTCGGCCATCGACCCCAGCTGAGAAGCTACAACAGGTAGGCCAACGGAAAAGGCCTCTGCAGCAACCATCCCAAACGCTTCATAACATCGTGAAGGCATGATGAGAGCGGTTGCCGCTCCCATTTGGCGTATAACCTCAGAACGATCGCAGGCGCCAAGCCATTCAATGGTCTCACACTGTCTCGCTGCTTTTTTGACCATCGGCGCCATCGGCCCGTCGCCTATCACCTTTAGTCGCCATTTTGCAGACATTTGGCCCCAGGCTTGCAAGAGTGTTTCGACCCCCTTCTCCGGCGACAAGCGACCCACGAAAAGCGCATAGCCGCCGTTCCCGTCACCCACTCCGGGGTCGTGAAGGATGAAGTTGGGCTTCACGGCAATCTTTTCCGCCGGAATGCCAGAAGATACAAACATTTCCCGGGAAAAGTTCGTGGGCGCGACGAAAAGGTTAGTGGTCTTTGCCCACGTGCCAAGAGCGCGATGCGCCGTGAGCATCTGCACGACAGCCATCGTTGCAAGCAGGTTCTCTCGATAGCATCTATGTCTTATAGCTGGCCAGGGTACGATACGCCCCACGCAATCTTCACAAACAATACCGTCTCTGAACAGAGTACCGCCGGGGCATGCGAGCCGAAAATTGTGCAAAGTCTGAACTACGGGAATGCCATGAGCTCGACATGCATAGTGAACCGCAGGAGAGAGGCGGGGGAAAAAGTTATGGACATGGACGATGTCGGGTTGAAACGTTCGGATCTCCTGCTCGACGAGCTGGCGAGTCTGTCGGGAGTAGGTGCACCGAATCGCCGTCCTCACGGTATCCGCCGTGTTCAGCATCCGATTGTTATCTTCTTCAAGAGCACGCACCACATGGCCGTTGCTCCGGAGCAGCGACACCTCCTGGCGAACGACCACATCCTCCCCTCCGGGGCGACGATATCGATTGTGGAGAACCAATACCCTCATGATCGCGAACGGTATGGTAGGTGCCCCAGCACGGCATCTGCAATGGCATCGCCGACATCTGACAGAGGGGTAAGTCGTGACGGGTCGGTACGCGGGAGCTTACCTTCAACCGCCTTTCGTAACGCCGCGGCGAATTCATCCTCGTTCAAAGGGTCGAAGATGCATTGCGACTCGAACAGTT
>CAZWSD010000516.1:0-2624 GCA_964636535.1 uncultured Acidobacterium sp.
GCGGCCCGACTTTCGGGCGTCGACGTGAAGAAGTGGCAGATGCTGGTCTACGTGATTGCCGGCGGCACTGCGGGCATCGGCGGCATCTCCTATGCCGCGATCTATACCACGGTTTTACCCGCCCAGGGGCAAGGATTTGAGCTGTACGCAATCGCTGCGGCAGTCATCGGAGGTACGTCGCTCGCGGGAGGCATCGGCACAATTTGGGGAACCATTATCGGCGTATTCATCATGTCGGTGCTGGCCACCGGCCTGCCGGCCTTGAGCCTTCAGGCGCATTGGCAGACATTCTTTACCGGCGTCATTGTCATTGGGGCGGTGCTTCTGGACATGTACCGCAACAGAATGGCGTCGGAAGTGCGGATCGAGACGCCGGCGGATCTCTATAAAGAATCAATTGTGGAAAAGATCGCGACCATGAAGCAGAAGCTGTCCACGCACAAAGCCGCCGGGAAGGGCGCCGAAGCCGCAGCGGTTCAGAAGGAGATCGCCGCGGCGCGAGCTGAGATGAGGTTGACCTTCGCGAAGATGAAAGCAGAAGAGAAGGCGGAGCAGGCCCGGATTCGAGCTGAAGAAAGGGCGGCGGATCACGAGCTAGCGGAGATGCTCAGAGGCAAAGAGCTTTCGACCAACGAGCCAAAAGAGAGACGCGGGTAACCTGTTTCTCTCATGCCATGACTAAACTGCCTTGAATGCATGTTCGGGCAAGAGACATAGAGGAGGTACTCATGAATACAGTTAGACGAACAGGAATGCTGTTCGCAGCAACCCTGTTCCTCGTCGCCTTGGCGCTTCCGGCATTCGCCGGCGGCACGAAAGAAGGCGGCACGACGCAGGGAACCAAGATCTACATTCCTATGGTTTCCAAGGGTTTCCAGTTCCAGTTCTGGCAGACCGTTATGCACGGTGCACAGGCAGCCGCCAAGCAGTACGGTGTCGACATGACCTTCGAGGGGCCGCCCACTGAGAGCGACATTCAGGTCCAAGTGCAGGAGCTGACGAACGCGATGGCAAAGAATCCATCAGCCATCTGTCTCGCCGCGCTCGACACGAACTCGGTCATGGATCAGCTGAACCAAGCGCTCGCGAAGCACATACCCGTCATCGGATTTGACTCGGGAGTTCCGAATGCACCAAAAGGCTCGATCTACGCGACTGCGGCCACCAACAGCTATGCAGCCGCGGGACTGGCAGCGGACCATATGTTCCCAGTGATCAAGGACAAGATTGCGGCAGCAACTGCCTCGAACCCGGTCACGATCATCGACTTCAATCAGGATGCAACCAGCCAATCGGTAACGGATCGCGGAAAAGGGTTCCGTGACGAGATGATCAAGCTCATCGAGACCCAGGGGAATCATCCTGCGAGCGATATCAAAGTGACCGGCAACCCGGCCTACATCGCCCCGGACAGCCCGACCAGCGGTAGCGCGGTCATCATCGACGTGATCGTTCCCGCATCGACGAAGACGGTGGACGCGACCAACTCGGCCAACGCGATTCTGAACCGCTTCAAGTCGAGCAACATCCTCGGCATTTTCTGCTCGAATGAAGGGACCGTAAGTGGAGTCCTCGCCGCCACCAACGACGGTAGCGGGCTCCCCACGCAATATCCCGGCCTGGTGGTCATCGGTTTCGATGCTGGCAAGGCCCAGAAGGCAGCCATCCGGAACAAGTACTTCTTCGGTTCGATCACGCAGGATCCCTACAACATCGGATTCAAGGCGCTTGAGCTTGCCTACAAAGCGGTGAAGGGACAACCGGTCGCAAACGTGGACACCGGTGCCAAGTTCTACGACTCCACCAACATGGACCAGCCGGACATCGCACAGCTGCTGTACGATTGATCGCTTAGCATCGAGCTCCGTCGTGATCCGCCCCGCGGATCCGGGGCAAGGCCCGCCAGTCGGCGGGCCTTTTTTGTGCGCCGAGGATGCTCACCCCGCTGCGGGGCGCTTTCTTTGATTCCGCCGGCCTCCCTCTGTCCGCCACATGGTATAATGGCCTTGGCAGGTTTACACAGAAGGAACGAGCGAAGCCATGATTTCTCAAGATCTGGTGTTGAGATTTGCCATTCTCCTGAATCTGTACTTTCTTTTCCTTACCTTCACCAATATCCGCTTCCTGCGTCGCCATTCCCGTCTTTCGCCCGACGCGCAGGATGCCGACGCCTTTCCCGGAGTCTCGGTGATCCTTCCGGTGCGAAACGAGGAGCAGCGCCTGGCCGCCTGCCTCGACTCGCTTCTGGCGCAGCACTACCCGTCGCTTGAGATCGTGATCATCAACGACAACTCCGTCGACGGTACCGCTGCGATCCTCGCGGACTACGCGCGGCGCGACGAGCGTCTGGTTGTCGTGAACGGCGAGCCCCTTCCTCCGGGCTGGAGCGGCAAAAGCTTCGCCTGCCACCAGGGGATCCGCGCGGCATCCGGGGAGTATCTTCTCTTTACCGACGCGGACACCCTCCACAGCCCGGAGAGCATCGCGTGGGCGGTCCGCACCGTCCGCGAGCAGCGCGCCGATTTCCTTTCCGCCTATGTGCGCCAGACGCTCGGGAGCATTGGAGAGCTCGTGGTCGTCCCGACGATGTATGTAATGACCGCCCTGCTCCTCCCTCTTGGATT
>CAZWSD010000517.1:0-2620 GCA_964636535.1 uncultured Acidobacterium sp.
CGGTGGCGCGGTTGATTGGAGCGCCTCCGGGCTACGTGGGCTATGACGAAGGCGGGCAGTTGACCGAAGCGGTGCGGCGTCGTCCTTATGCGGTGGTGCTGTTTGACGAGATTGAGAAGGCGCATCCGGATGTGTTCAACGCGCTACTGCAGGTGCTGGACGATGGCCGGCTGACGGATTCGAAGGGTCGGACGGTGGACTTTAAGAACACGGTGCTGATCATGACGTCGAACCTGGGGGCGCAGGCGCTGAACGCGGAGGCCATGCTGGATGAGGCGAGTTTTGACGCGGCGAAGGGCCAGGTGATGGAGATGCTGCGGATGCACTTTCGTCCGGAGTTTTTGAACCGGGTGGATGATATTGTGATTTTCCGTCCGCTGGGCGAGGAGCAGTTGATGCATATTGTGGATCTGCGGCTGGCGGATATGGAGAAGCTACTGAAGGACCGGCACATTACGCTGGAGGTGACGGATGCGGCGCGGCACCAGTTGTTTATGAGCGGGTATGACCGGGCGTATGGGGCGCGTCCTTTGAAGCGCGCTCTGCAGCGGCTGGTGCAGGATCCGCTGGCGATGAAGATCCTGGACGGAGAGGTGATGCATGGCGATCATGTGCGGGTGGACGCCGATCCGTTGCAGGGACAGCTACGGATTGAGGTGGTGGGGAAGGAAGTGGCGGCGGGGTAAGTGGAGTCAGTCATCGGCCATCGGCGGGTGACTGAGGCTGCAATGCAATTACATAAGATTCTTCGATGGAGCAGGCTGGTGTGGCGGCCTGCTCGGCGAAGAAGGAGATTTTCGTATTTTTCAGGGAGAGCTTCCTGTGACCCGGGAGGCTCTTTTGTTTGCCTGGAATGGGCTGTGAGAGGGTGCGATGGCCGGAGTAGGATGTGGAGGGAGGACGTTGCTGTGAACCGGATTTGTTCGTCGCTGAAGGCATGTGTCGGGTTGGTGGTGTGTGGGGTGTTGGGTCTGGGAGGTTTGGGTGCCTGGGCGCAGATTCCGCAGATGAAGCAGGTGGATTCGGCGCAGGCGCTGCCTTCAGGGATTGAGGTTCACAGCGGGCAGGGGATATTGCGTGTGGTGGCGCTGCGGAATGACGTGCTGCGTTTTGAGATGAGCAACACGGGGCAGATGCCGCATCGGGGATCGTGGGCGGTGCTGGCGAAGGCGCGAGAGTCGCGGGCGCAGGTGACGCCGTTTTCGGGCGTGGACTCAGTTGGGTTCAATACGAAAGACCTGATGGTGCGTGTGGCGCGGAAGACGATGGCGATTACGGTGACGAATGCGGATGGTTTTGTCCTGATGCAGAGCGCGTCGCCGGTTGATTTCTACACGAGCGATCAGCATGGCGACACGGGCTATACGGTGTGGGAGAAGATGCCGCAGGATGAACATTTCTTCGGGCTTGGGGACAAGCCTGCTCCGCTGGACAGGCGGGGGTGGCAGTTCACGATGTGGAACACGGACCACTACCGGTGGCAGCGCGGGACGGATCCAATTTACAAGGACATTCCGTACTTCATGGGGTTCCAGAAGGGCGTGGCGTATGGGTTGCTGCTGGATGACACGTGGTGGACGACGTTTGATTTTGGCAAGGAGCGGCGGAACGAGTTCAGTTTTAGCGGCGAGGGCGGACCGCTGCGGTACTACTTTTTTTACGGTCCTTCGCCGAAGGAGGTGACGCGGGAGTATGCGTGGCTGACGGGGAAGATTCCGATGCCGCCGAAGTGGGCGCTGGGGTATCAGCAGTCGCGGTACAGTTATGGGACCGAGGCGAAGGTGCGCTCGATTGCGGACCGGTTGCGGAAGGACAAGATACCGGCGGATGTGATTTTCATGGACATCGGCTACCAGATACATAACCGGCCGTTCACGATCGACCCGAAGAAGTTTCCGGATTTTCCAGAGTTTGTGAAGGAGCTGGCGAAGAAGGATTTCCAGCTGGTGATGATTACGGATCTGCATGTGGCATATCTGCCGCACAGTGATTACATGCCGTTTATGACGGGCGAGGCGGGCGATCACTTTCTGCATAATCCTGACGGGTCGCTGTATGTGGGGGATGTGTGGCCTGGGCCGTCGGTGTTTCCAGACTTTACGCAGGCGAAGACGCGGGAGTGGTGGGGCGGGCTGTACAAGCGGTTCTATTCGTATGGAGTGGGCGGATTCTGGAACGACATGAATGAGCCTTCGGTTTTCAACACGCCGACGAAGACGATACCGCTGGATGTGGTGGGGCAGATCGAGGGTCCGGGCTGGAAGCCGCGGACGGTGACGCAGCGGCAGATTCATAATGTGATGGGGATCGAGAATTCGCGGGCGACGTACGACGGACTGCTGGCGCTGAAGCCGAACCAGCGGCCGTATGTGCTGACGCGGTCGAGCTATGCCGGCGGGCAGCGGTACGCGGCGACGTGGACTGGGGATAATTCGTCGGACTGGAACCAGATGCAACTGAGCACGCCTATGCTGGAGAGCCTTGGTTTGAGCGGCTTTACGATGGTGGGCGACGATATCGGGGGGTTTGCGGGGTCTCCGCAGATGGACCTGCTGACGCAGTGGCGGGAGATGGGGGCATTCAATCCAATCGACCGCGATCACACGACGAAGGGTTCGCA
>CAZWSD010000518.1:0-2616 GCA_964636535.1 uncultured Acidobacterium sp.
ATGCAGGGGATCGTGAAAAGGCGAGCCGAGGCCGTAGAAGATGAGGGCGAAGCCGGTCATGACGGCTGCGGCCCAGACGCCAATGAGGAGCACAAGCGAGAGCGGGCCATAGATGCTGAGCCTGGTTTCGCGCTTGCGCGGTTTGTGGATTTGCAGGGCGAGGAACTTCCAGGGTGTCCAGGTGGCGACGTAGAAGGCGCCGGTAAGGCGGAATGCGCCGCTGGGACGGCGCGGGAGGATGACGGTCTGGAAGGCGTCCACGAGCGCGTAAAGGAGGCAGAGAATGCCGACGGCAAGGCTCAGGCTGCGCATGGATCACCTCGGACGGGGTTGCCCTGAAACTAAACGGGTGGAGGCGGCGCGTCAACCTGGGTGGCCGCGGTCTTAGACTGAAATAGAGATGATTGGTTTGGGACGCATTCTGATTGGGCTGGGGCTGCTGCTGATTGTGGCCGGCGGCGTGGTGATTGTGTTTGGCAAGATGGGCGTGCCGCTGGGGCGGCTGCCGGGAGACTTCAGCTACAAGGGGAAGAATGTCTCGTTTTATTTTCCTCTGGCGACCTCGTTGTTGCTGAGCGCGTTGCTGTCTCTGCTGCTGTGGTTGATTTCGCGCTGGCGGCGGTAGACTCAGAGATGGTGAACCGGACTCGGGGACAATCCGAACTTGATGACGGGCAGATGGGGCTGCTGTTTGAGGCGCCGGCGCAAGGGGAAGATATGCGTCGGATCTGGAAGGTGGGTGACCTGGTCACCGAGGCGCGGACGCATCTGGAGCGGAAGTTTTCGGACCTTTGGGTGGAGGGTGAGATATCGAACGTGCGTGTGGCTCCGTCGGGGCATGTTTACTTCACGCTGAAGGATGGGGAAGCGCAACTGCCGGCGGTGCTGTTCCGGCGGCAGGCTTCGCTGTTGCGGTTCAAGCCGCAGGATGGACTGCAGGTAGTGGTGCGCGGGAAGATCACGATCTACGAGCAGCGCGGGCAGATGCAGTTGCTGGGCGAGACGATGGAGCCGCTGGGCGCCGGGTCGCTGCAACTGGCGTTTGAGCAACTGAAGGCGAAGCTGAAGGCGCGGGGGCTGTTTGAGGCGGAACGGAAAAAGCCGCTGCCGCTGTATCCAAAGTGCGTGGGGATAGTGACGTCGCCGTCGGGGGCGGTGATTCGGGACTTTGTGAATGTGGCGCACCGGCGGCATGCGGGGCTGGAGGTGCTGCTGTATCCGGCGGTGGTACAGGGCGAGAGTGCGGCGGCGGAAGTAGCGGCGGGAATCGGGTACTTTAACAAGACGCGTGCAGTGGATGTGATTGTGATTGCGCGCGGCGGTGGTTCACTGGAGGATCTGGCCCCGTTCAACAGCGAGGCGCTGGCCGAGGCGATTGCGGCGTCGGAGTTGCCGGTGGTTTCGGCTGTTGGGCACGAGACGGACTTTACGATTGCGGATTTTGTGGCGGATTTGCGGGCGCCGACTCCTTCAGCCGCGGCGGAGCTGGTGACAGCGGCGCAGTATCGGGTAGAGGAAGAAGTGGATGAGCTGGCGCGGCGGTTGGAGCGGGGAATTCGCTATCGACTGATGCAGGGGCGGCATGAGCTGGCGCGTGTGCGCGTGGAGCAAATGACGGTGCGGCTGATGGATGCGATCCATGTGCGGCAGCAGCGCGTGGATGAGCTGGGAATGCGGATGGAGGGCGTGCTGCGGGAGGGTTTGCGCCGTGATGGCGAGCGGCTGCGAAATGCGCATAATACGCTGGTGCGGCAGGATATCCGGAACCGGCTGCAGGTGCTGCGGGAGCGGGTAGAGCGAATGCAGTCGGAGCTGGCGCGGGCGGGCGGGCATTATGTGAGCACGCGGCGGGAGCGGTTGGAGGCGATGGGCGGGAAGCTGACGGCGTTGTCGCCGCTGGGCGTGCTGGAGCGCGGGTACGCGCTGGTGTTTGACGCCGATGGGAGACTGGTGCGCGGCGTGAAGGGATTGCAGCCAGGGCAGGCGATGACGACACGACTCGTGGACGGGAGCGTGGCGAGCACGATCGATCGGATTGACGGGGATAGAATCGAGAGCAAATGAGAAGGCTTTTTGGTACGGATGGGATTCGGGCGGTGGCGGGCGAGAGCCCGCTGGATGCGAAGACGGTTTATGCGGTTGGGCTGGCTCTGGCGCACCAGATTGGAAAGGCTGTTGGCGCGAAGCGCGTAGTGCTGGGGATGGACACGCGGGAGTCGTGTGGTTGGATAGCGGGCGTGCTGACGAAGGGGCTGGATGAAGGCGGCGTGTCGGTGGAGAACGCGGGAGTGATTACGACTCCGGCGATCGCTTACCTGACGCGGAAGCATGGATTTGCGGCGGGGGTGGTGATTTCGGCTTCTCACAATCCGTGGCAGGACAACGGGATCAAGATTTTCGGCAGTGACGGTTACAAATTGGCGGACGCGGTGGAGCTGGGGATAGAAGAAGAGATTTTCAGCCGGCTGGAGAAGGTTTCGGCGCCGGATGTGAAGGCGTGCACGGCTCCCATTGTGAAAGATGGATATCGCGCGGAGTATGAGGCGTTTTTGCGGAGCGCGGCACCGGGATTGAGGCTGGATGGGCTGCACGTGGTACTGGATTGCGCGAATGGCG
>CAZWSD010000519.1:0-2615 GCA_964636535.1 uncultured Acidobacterium sp.
AGAAAAATGTGCGTGGAAATTGCTTTCAACATGAAGAAATCAACCTGTTTCTAAGGTACCCCATTCGGAGGAGTTAGCGGTCAGAGGGTACCGCCAATGCTATTGGATTGGTTACAAGTCCGCTCTAATATCCCGCCGCTTACCGTCTTGAACGTGCCAGGGACACAGGCGCGTACCCAACAAAGCCCTCAAAATTTGTAGTAAACGCCGATCGCCGGCTCTGAAGTGTGCATGAATCCAATGTTGGGATTCGTGTTGTTAGGAGGAACAATGCCCGGAGCCTTGTAAAGATTTCCGCGATATTGCGCGCGCAGGCCAAGATGCCTGCTGAGTCCCCAGTCGAGTCCCGCACCGTAAACAAACGCCGGCTGGGTGGCATTCGTGGTCCCGCTCTGGCCGCTGGCGGGCTGAGTCAGCAAAAGCCCCACACCGAGAAGGGCGAACGGCCTGAAGCTGGCAATGTGTCCCGACGGAACCCAGTCGGCAGTGAATTCCTGCGCATTGGCGGAAACGGAATATGTGGGGGGTGGGCAGTTGGGAGCACAACTGGGGCCAGGAGCGGGGTAAAAGATGAGTTCGTCGTACACTTCGTTGGCGCGACGGAACGAATAGGTGGCTTCCCATCCAAGCAAGGGACTGGAAATGTGACGAAACTCAAACAGCCCGCCAGCCGAGGCGGCTGGGTTCATGCGTAAGAAGTTGGAGTTGCCGGGAGTTGTGCTATTGGTGAATGCGCCATAGACGCTGAGTGCAACGTCCGTCTGCGCGTGAGCTACCGAGCAACCGGCAGCGGCGAGCATCAACCACAAAACGAGGCCCAGTCTTGAAGAATGAAGTCGCATGATATCTCCTCAGTCTCCTTCATCTGCAATCCGCGTAGCATTTTACACCGGTTTCGTCGGCCCATGCGGCAGACGATGGCGACGTGTGACTCGTCGCAGAGTCGGGCAGAAGTATCAATATCCCACCGCCTTGCCGTAATGGTGGCGATGGTCCTGGCCCCCGCTCAGTTCTCCCGTCGCGGGATCGATCGCGATGCACTCCCCGTCGCTCCAATCGTGCTTTCCGACATTGACCGTGTACTGCATCGCGCGCAGCGCATCCACCGTGCCGGCTGGAAACCCCGGTTCCAGATACACAATGTCCGGCAGATATTGATGATGGAACCGCGGCGCATCCACCGCTTGCTGGATATTCAACCCGCCATCGGCGACGCTCAGAAAAATATTCGCGACCGTCGTCGTGATCCGTGGCCCTCCCGGCGAGCCCAGCACCATCGCCACCTTACCCTCTCGGGTCACGATGGTCGGCGTCATGGCGGAGAGCGGCCGCTTGTACGGGCCAATCGCATTCGCCGGCCCCTGGATCAGGCCATACATGTTCGGCACGCCTTGCTTGGAGGCGAAGTCGTCCATCTCGTCGTTCAGCAAAAATCCCAGCCCCGGCGCCGTCACGCCCGAACCAAAGGAATTGTTCAGCGTCGTCGTCACCGCAACCGCATTGCCTTCCGCGTCCACAATGGAGTAATGCGTCGTCTGGTTCGATTCATGACGCGGCGCCGCCAGCTTCGGCGGTGGCGGCAGAAATCCCGCCGGACGCTGTAGCGTACTCGACGGCGTAGCTTTGTCCGGCAGAATGCTGGCACGAAATGCCGCCGCATACGGCATGCCGATCATCTGCTTCACTGGAATCGGGGTATAGTCGGGATCGCCCAGATAATCTGTGCGGTCCATATAGGCGCGGCGAAAAGCCTCCACAATGTAGTGCATCTCGGGCGGCGAACGATCGCCCAACGCCTTCAGGTCGTAGGGCGCAAGAATGTTCAGCGTCTCCAGCAATCCAATTCCGCCGCCCGAGGGCGGAGGCGCAGTCAGAATTTTGTACCCTTGGTACTCACCCTCCAGCGGCGCGCGATTTTTCACCTGGTAGACCGCCAGGTCCTTCGCTGTGATCAGGCCGCCGCCCTTCTGGATCGCCGTTGCAATCTGCGCGGCCATCGCGCCATGGTAGAAATCTCCCGGGTCTTTCGCGATGCGCTCCAGCGTGGCCGCCAACTCCGGCTGGCGAAAGGTCTCGCCTGCGCGATAGAAATCTCCATCGCGTTGAAAGATGCGCCGCGACGCGGGAAATTTTGTCAGCAGTGGATCGTGCATCTCCTCGGCTTCTTCTTCGCTCAACACAAATCCGTTGCGAGCCAGAAGAATCGCTGGCTGCATCGCCTGCGCCAGCGTCAGCTTGCCCCACAGCTTTTCCGCCCGCGCCATGCCCGCCACCGAGCCCGGAACACCCACGCTGCGATACCCCACCGTCGACGCATCGGGAATTACATTGCCGCGCGCATCCAGATACATGTTTCTGGTGGCCGCGCCCGGTGCTTCCTCGCGATAATCCAGAAAATGCACCTCGCCGTTCTTGAAACGCACCAGCATGAATCCGCCGCCGCCAATGTTTCCCGCCTCCGGATGCGCCACCGCCAGCGCGAACCCAACGGCAACCGCGGCATCGACCGCATTCCCGCCCTGTTTCAGAATTTCGACTCCCGCGTCGGTGGCGTCGTGATGCACCGTGACCACCATGGCATGGCGCGTCCGCACCGGCTGCTCGCTCTTGTAATC
>CAZWSD010000520.1:0-2607 GCA_964636535.1 uncultured Acidobacterium sp.
CTGGGCAGAGTGGCTCTGGAGCATGACCTGGGCGAAGCGGAGGACGTCGGCGGCGCGGCCGAAGAGGCCGGCGTGGCCAGCGGCGCCGCCGAGGACAAAGCAGTTTTCATCCTGGACCTCACCCTGGATGATGCGATGGCGGAAGGTGGTGTCGATTTCAGTGGGCGGGATGAGCGGTAGCCAGGATGGGGGCGGGGCGAAGCGGAAGCTTTTGAGGTCGAGGGGATGGAAGAGGTTGCGCTGGGCGAAGCGGTCGAGGTAGTCGCCGGAGAGGACTTCGAGCGCTTTCCCAAGGAGGATGAAGCCGAGATCAGAGTATTGGGTGCGTGTGCCGGGGCGGGCTTCAAGAGGCGCGTGGAGGATGGCGCGCAGGAGGCTCTGCGGGGTGTTGTGAAGCTCAAAGAGCCGGGCGTAAGCGGGCAGGCCGGAGGTGTGACTGAGGAGCATGCGGAGGGTGAGGGATTCGCGGCCGCTGCCGCGGCGCATGCCAACGACGAAGCCCGGCAGGATGTCGCCGAGGCGCGCGTCGAGACTGAGGATGCCGCGTTCATAGAGGAGCATGGCGGCTGCGGTGGTGGCGAGAACTTTGGTGAGGCTGGCGAGGTCGAAGATGGCAGAGGGGGTAACGGGGCTTGCGTGCGCGTCGTAGGTGAAACGGCCGAGGGCGTCGAGGGCGAGGATCTTCCCCTGATAGAGAACGCCATAGGATGCGCCGGGGAATGCGTGGTCCGCAACGGCTTGCTCAAGGATGCGGCGGGCCGGAGCGAAACGGCTGGGCCCGTCGGCGGCGGATGCGGGGACCGAGATGTCTTCGGGTGGTTTCATGGACTTTATATCGTACATCCTGAAGGGCGAGTGCTCACGAGTGGGGAGCCGGGGGAGTCCAAGAGATTGGACGAGAGAAGCGGCAGGGGACGCTGCTTTGACCGTATTTGTTGGTTTTGATCTGACAGGCTCCGGGAATCTGGAGGGGTTCTTGCTGAACCGCCAGGCAGTCGGCTGTGTGCGATCAGGACCTGGGCGGAAACCGGTGGCTCGGCAAGGGGCCGCGCATCGTGCAGAATGAAAGAGGATGATGAACGAGGAGACTCCACAGCAGGATACAGAGCAGACGGAGACGCAGTCCGTGGCGTCGGGGGGATTATCTTCGCGCGAGGTTCGGCAATGGTTGCGGGACGTGCTGGTGGCGGTGCTGGTGGCGGGCTTTGTGATCGTGTTTTTATACCAGCCGGTGAAGGTGGAAGGCACGAGCATGCAGCCGGGGCTGCAGAATCACGACCGGCTGTTTGTGAACAAGTTCGTTTACGATTTTGGGAAGATTCATCGCGGGGATATTGTGGTGTTTCATTACCCGCTGGATCCGAAGAAGAGTTTTATCAAGCGGGTGATCGGATTGCCGGGCGACCGGATGAAGATTGTGGACGGGCACGTATACATCAACGGCAAGCGGCTGCATGAGCCGTACGTGCCGAAGCGGTATCGGGATCACACGTCGATGATGGGGGGAGTGATTCCGCCGCATGAGTATTTTGTGATGGGGGATCATCGGGATGTGTCAGAGGACAGCCGGGCTTTTGGTCCGGTGCCGCGGAAGGATATTTATGGGGAGGCGTCGCTGGTGTACTGGCCTCTGAATTATTTGGGGATGGCGCACTAATAAGTGCAAGGGGCCGCATTGCGAGCCTATTGCCAGTTGTTGGTCGTCCATGGTGAGGCGGCTTCGGGTGCCACATTTCAAAAATGAGATCTGGGTTACCTGCTACTGTCGCTTCTACAGATCGCTGACTCTTTTGTCGAAAAGTTTTCGCAGTTCCATAGTTTCCCGCCTTATGTCCCCGGCAATGCTGGCGGCCCCAGGTTGCTCATTGATAGATTGAAGAGGGTCTCCGCTTGCAGTCAGTGCGGCTGTCTGATTTCCGAGTGCTTCAATTGTGGCGACGAGTTTTTCCAGAATTTCCTTCAGGGCATCAGCATTCATTTTTCTATTTCCTCCGCAGTCAGTGTGCCAGGGAGGGGAATAGATGGCTATTGCTTCCGGAATTATTATTCCAATTTCCTATGTCACTCGTCTGTCGGATAGTTTAGGCCTGCCTGGCTGGGGGGACCGGGCTGGGTTGGGTCGCGTGCTTTGCGCGCGATTCCCGCGTCCCCTTTGTGGACACGGGGCACCCATGTGTCTCGGATCGGTAGATTCGACTTATCCTGGGCTCATTCAGAGGTGGTTTTGGGCTTCGCGAGACTTGTGCCGGCTCAGGCGCGTTTGTGGCGGCGGAAGATAGCGAAGGCCAGGGCGGCGAGGGAGATTCCGGCGCAGGTGAAGGCGTAGATGTCGCCGTACCGGGTGTAGAAGGTGAGATTATTCTCGAAGCCGTAGCGTGCTACGAGGGCGGTGAACTTGTTGCGTGGGACGGACTGGGTGACGCGGCCCTGGGGGTCGATGGCGGAGGTGATGCCGTTGTTGGTGTCGAGGAGGATCCAGCGGTGATTTTCAATGGCGCGCATGCGGGCCATGTTGAGGTGCTGCCAGGGTGCGCTGGTGTCACCGTACCAGGCGTCATCTGAGATGTTGACGAAGACCTGCGCGCCGTTATTGGCGAACTTGCGGAC
>CAZWSD010000521.1:0-2606 GCA_964636535.1 uncultured Acidobacterium sp.
ACCTGTCTGTGGGGATGGGATTTTCGCAGGGGACGACGCTGAATTATTCGCCGCCCGGAAATGAAGCGCCGATGCCGGTCGACGTGACGTCGCCGAGCGTGAGCCTGGATTTGAAGCCGTTCCGGGCGATGAACCTGCAGAACAGCTACGTGTTTACGAGGTTTTCCAATCTGGCAAACGGCGCGACGGTGTATGACAACCATCAACTGGTGGCGAGGTGGAATTACCAGCTGACGAAGGCGGCGTCGTTCAATGTGATCGGGCAGTACGTATCTACGCTGCCGGACGCGGCGTACACGAGCGCGAGCGATTCGCAGACGATGTTCGCGGACGCGCTGTTTACGTATATGCCGCATCCGGGGACGGCGTTCTACGTGGGGTACATAGGGAACTTTGCCAATCTTGCGCCGGGGCTTTGCACGCGGGAGGCGAGCGGGCTGTGCAATCCAAGCGACCCGATTCTACCGACGGATTCTTCTCTCATGAACGACGGCAAGATGATTTATGTGAAGATGACGTACCTGTTACGGTTCTGAGGTCTTGCTGGAGAATGGGTGACAGGGTAAGGTAATGGGTTTGATACCCCGAGATGCGGGATGCCGGCAGCTTTACTTGCCTAGGGGCGGTCGAAGAGAATATGTTGAGCATTCGGTTTGAGGAGAACGAGCAATGCCCCTTAGTGGCGAAGCCATTCGCATGATGAATTACGTGGACGATGTAGCAGTAACCTTACGGCGAGTCCTGGCCCTTGTCCCTTCCCTTACTGCTGAAGAGCGGGAGCGCGTGAGTGAGTACATTCGCGAGTCGCGCCCGAATGCGGAGAGTATTCTGCAGGCGCTCCAGGCGAAGTAATCCGATGACAATCAGGCAGGCGGCCATAATCGGCGCCGGGCCACTGGGAAGAAAGCTGGCGCATCATGCAGCGCGATCGGTTCTTTGACGATGGCTGGAGATGTGCGGGTTACGTACAGGCTGGGATGAGATTCCGGAGCCGCTGGAGCGGCTGCGCCAGGCGGCGGCGACCGAAGACGCGGTGGGTGAGGCCGATGCAGTGAAGGACACGGTTGCGGACGAGCTGGAGCTTTCCAGGGCACCCGGATTTTGGCCGGAGCGGCGAGCAAATGGCGGGCAGGCTGAGTAAGTAGTTGTAAGCGGCGATTTTGCGAGGGTGGCTGCTCTTCTTTTCGGCGAGCCTGGGCCAAGGAACTAATGGATGCCGATGCGCGTATCTGATAGCACGGATGCAGAGTTTGGGAGACATTTTCGGGCAGGTGTTTCGCGCGATCTGGGCGAACAAGCTGCGGTCGTTCCTGACAATGTTTGGCATTGCGTGGGGCGTGGGTTCCATGCTGTTGCTGATTGGGGTGGGGGAGGGGTTCCGCGTGGGTCAGCGAGAACGGCTGGCGCAGGTGGGCAACGATGTGGTGATGATGTGGGGCGGGACGGTTCCGGCGGTGGCGAGCCAGCACGTTGGAATGCGGCCGTATTTCCTGACGCTGGGGGATGAAGAGGCGATTGCGACGCAGGCTCCGGATGTGCGGGATGCGACGGCGATTCTGGACCGCGATGATTTGAAGGAGCAGAGCGCCTACGAGACGATTTCGGGCGGGGTTTACGGGGTACAGCCGAATTTTCCGGTAGTGCGATTCATGCCGATGGCGGAGGGTCGATTTCTGAATGAAAACGATCTGTTGAATCACAATCACGTGATGGTGCTGGGATCGCGAGCCGGGACGATGCTGTTTCCGCATCGGCAGGGGCTGGGCGATTACGTGACCATCAGCGGGATCCGGTTTCTGGTTGTGGGGATTGCGAAGAAGATCGGGCACGGAAATAACAACAGCGAGAATCAGCAAGTGTATATACCGCTGACGGTGATGATGGATAACTTTGCGATCAAGGGGACGGATGGGGAGCTGGTTCCGACCGACGCGCTGACGTCGATCCAGTATCAACCGCGTTCGCATGCGGTACACCTGGCTGCGGTGAATGAAGTGCATGAAATCGTGGCGCGGCGGCATGGATTTGATCCGAATGCGCCGGAGGCGTTTAACGAGTGGGACACAATCCAGAGCGCGGAGATGGTGGACAAGATATTCAACGCGATGGACTTCTTTCTGGGCAGCGTGGGACTAGTTACGTTGGCGCTGGGGGCGGTGGGAATTGTGAACATCATGCTGGTCTCAGTGTCGGAGCGGACGCGTGAGATTGGATTGCGGAAAGCGATTGGGGCAACGAGCGGAAGTATCCTGATGCAGTTTTTTCTTGAGGGGATTACGCTGACGGGATTGAGCGGGCTGATTGGGATTGGGGGCGCGGCGGCGTTTATGTGGCTGGTGCAGCAACTGGTGGGGCAGGGGATGCAAGGATTTGCTCCGCCGCACATTGTGCCGTGGACGGCGGCGCTGGCGTTTGGTTCGTTGACGGTGTGCGGCGTGATTGCGGGCGTGTATCCAGCGTCGAGGGCGGCAGCGATGGAACCGGTGGAGGCGCTGCGGCGCGAGTAGAGGGTGTTGCGATGCTGAAAGATATCTGGCAACAGGCGTGGGAAGCGATGATGTTCAATCGCCGGCGCACGATGATCACGATAGGCGGCATGGCGTGGG
>CAZWSD010000522.1:0-2605 GCA_964636535.1 uncultured Acidobacterium sp.
CGCCAACGACTGGATCCGCCGTCGCAACCATAGCCAATGCATTGAACCTCTCGCTGTTCCGTCAAGACCTCGGTTTAGGCGCAACCATTCAGGCTTTGGAGAATGACGGAGTGATCCAGGTTCTGTCACAACCCAACCTGTTGGCCGCAGATGGGAAGCAGGCGAGTTTTCTCGCTGGCGGAGAATATCCCTATCCTGTTGTTCAAGGAGTTACAGGGGGCGGTGTAGGCGCGGTGACGATTCAATTTCAGGAGTTTGGCGTGCGCTTGAACTTCATCCCTACCATTACTCCCCGCAATACAATTCGTCTTCAAGTCGCTCCTGAGGTCAGTTCTTTGGATTTTACCAATGGCGTGCAGATTTCTGGATTCACAGTCCCAGCATTGGACGTTCGCAAGATGAACACCGAGGCCGAAATGGCCCAGGGTCAGAGTCTTGCCATCGGCGGACTGCTCGACGATCGTGAAACCCAGAATTTAGAAAAGGTTCCCTTCATCGGCGACATCCCCATACTCGGCAAACTGTTTCAATCGATATCGAAGACAAGAACAAAGACCGAACTGATCGTAATCGTCACACCGGAGATCGTTGCTCCGATGCCCGTCGGCGTTCCTCTGCCGAAATTGAATTATCCGGAAAAATTCATACCGCCGAACTCCAAAATACCTATGACAAATCCAGGCCCCGATGTGACTGGAGCGAAACCTCTGCAGCCTTCGCCGGCAAATATTCCCATCGAGAAGCTGATGGAGAGTATGAAGCCCGAGAAGCCGCTCATCATACAAACCGAATCCGGGTACGGCGGTGTGGGGAGTACCACTTCCTCGGGAGGGCCGCCGCCGCAGTAAGCATGCATAGTTGCAATCGACTGGCGTAGAAGATTGCCGGACTCCTCCAATGCCGGCGAAATTTCCCGGATGGGGCTGCCCACACGCCCCGCCAGGGCGAAAAGTTTAGGGAGGGATCTATGTTGGATTGTCGTCATTTCGGAGTGCTTTCGCTTAGCTGTCTGGTTGTTCTTTGCGTTGCCGGGTGCGGCAGTAAAGGATTGAATTCCGTTCAGGTGACACCGAGCAGCCAATCGGTGACGGTAGGCCAGACTGTGCAATTTAACGCAGTCGGAACCTACGGCAATGCGGCTCACCCATCGACACAGAATATAACTAACACGGTGACCTGGACCTCTAGCGTCCCTGGCGTGGCGACCGTCAGCGCTGCTGGGGTTGCAACCGGTGTGGGTGCGGGCACAACAACGATTACTGCCAACGCAACCGCATTCAATGGTCCCGTTAGCTCCAGCGCGACCCTCGTAGTTACAGGCTCCGGTCAAAGCGCGGTTGGTGGGGGAGAGCTACTCTCGCTCACCATTATTCCGAGCACAATTACAGTGGGCAACTTGCAGGATACCGGTCAATTTTTAGCCATCGGAACGTTTTCGACGCCGCCAGTTGTCAGGGATCTGACGAACTCACCCACGCTGACCTGGATTTCGTCCTTTCCAAGTGTCTTTCCGGTCAATACGAACAACGCCGGAAATATGGGAGCGACAGCAGGAATCGTCACCGCCTATGGTAGTGGGAGCGCCAATATCATCGCGGAAGCAACGGGTAGCGATGGGTCGATAGAAGCAGCGTCGGCAACTTTTAACTGCCCTTTGGTTCTTCCCAATCCTCCAACGACTCCGGGTTCATGTTATCCGGGTTCTCAGGCTCCCTCACTGCTGGCGACGCTGACTGTCTATAATGAGGGCCTGAATACCACCAATTGGCTGGTCACGGCTCCCTCGGCTACGGGTACGCCGAAGGTGATTAATTGCGGCCCAGCTGCCGGATCGGGTGCCTCCGTTTGCGTTGCGACGTACCCCGTCGGCACCACCGTCACCTTGACGGCGCCTGCAACCGGGGCTGCATTCGGCGGATGGTCGTCCAACTGCGCGAACACCGGAACGGTCACCGCAGCCGGGCCGAACAGTTGCACCGTCACATTGACGACCAACGATACTGTGGGAGCTATCTTCAATTGAGGGGGGACTAACCAGGGGAACTAGATGCATTGGACGCGCCGAATATTCGACCACCTCATCTCGCAACGCCGTCGAGAGCCCGATGTGCGCTGGAAAATTTCGAATCTGACCCGTCAGACAGTACTTGCGGAGCGAGCGGAAGTGGCTGACCGAGGCGTGAAACGCAGTAAAGGCCTGCTCGGGCGAAACTGCCTGGAGCGAGGAGAAGGTTTGTGGATCGTTCCCTGTGAAGCCGTGCATACCTTCGGTATGCGCTTTTCCATCGACCTCGTCTACGTAGACCGCGACAAGCGAGTGAAAAAAGTGCGGAGCCATGTGAGACCCTGGCGGATGTCCGCGTGTCTCTCCGCGCATTCTGTAATTGAGTTGACCGCTGGCACCGTTCGCGAAACGCAGACGCAGGCCGGGGACACGCTCGAAGTTTCTCGGCCCAGTTGCTGAAAAAAACGCGAAACAATCTCACCTTTGTAAGTCCTCTCCATCTCCAAAACTTGAACAGCACTCCTGCTGCTAGAGGTTATTTCCTCTCGCCAGACACTTGTTCCTAAGTTGTGATACACCCTGACATCCGGCGCTGTGTAT
>CAZWSD010000523.1:0-336 GCA_964636535.1 uncultured Acidobacterium sp.
TCCGCATCGGCAAATATCCGCTCGTGCAACGGTATCGTCGTATGAATCCCCTCCACCACGAACATCTCCAGTGCCCGCTGCATCCGGTTCATCGCCTCCTCGCGATCCTTCCCGTGCGTGATCAGCTTCGCGATCAGCGAGTCGTAATAGGGCGGCACCACGCCCTCCGAGTATTGCGCCGTATCCACCCGCACCCCGTTCCCGCCCGGCACGTTGAACGCCGTGATCTTCCCCGCCGAAGGCGTAAACTTCTCCGGATGCTCGGCATTGATCCGGCACTCTATGGCATGACCTGAGAGGTTGATATCGCTCTGCGCAAAAGGGATGGGCTCGCCG
>CAZWSD010000523.1:346-2595 GCA_964636535.1 uncultured Acidobacterium sp.
TCTCCGGATGCTCGGCATTAATCCGGCACTCGATCGCGTGCCCCCGAATCGGCAGCGTCTCCGGCAAAAGCCCCGCCAGCTTCTCCCCCGCCGCAATCCGCAACTGCGCCTTCACCAGGTCGAGCCCCGTCACCATCTCCGTCACGGGATGCTCCACCTGGATCCGCGTATTCATCTCGATGAAGTACAGCTTCCCGTCCTCATCCATCAGGAACTCCACCGTCCCCGCGTTCTGGTAGCCCACCGCTTCCAGTGACCGCTTCAGCGTCTTGCCAACCTCCTCGCGGATCTTCGGCGTTACCTTCAGCGACGGAGCCTCCTCTATCAGCTTCTGGTGCCGCCGCTGGATCGAGCACTCCCGCTCGCCCAGAGAAACCACGTTCCCATGCTCATCGGCCAGCACCTGGAACTCAATGTGACGCGGCCGCTCGATGAACTTTTCCATGTAGAGCTCACCGTTCCCAAACGCGTTCGCCGCCTCGGTGCTCGCCGCATGGAACAGCCCCGGCAACTCCTCCCCCGTCCGGATAATCCGCATCCCGCGCCCCCCACCGCCCGCCTTCGCCTTCAGAATCACCGGGAAACCCACCGACTTGGCCCACTCCAGCGCCTCTTCAGCTGACGCCAACACCCCGTCGGACCCCGGCAATATCGGCACCTTGGCCTTCTTCATCGTCTGACGCGCCTTTTCCTTCTCGCCCATCAGACGCGTCACCTCTGGCGGCGGCCCGATGAACTTGATATTCGACGCCCGGCACACCTCGGCAAAGTTCGCATTCTCGCTCAGCAACCCATAGCCGGGATGGATCGCATCCACATCGGCAATCTCCGCCGCGCTGATCACTGCCGGCACATTCAGGTAGCTGTCCGCCGAACGCGGCGGACCTATGCAGATCGCCTCGTCTGCAAAACGCACGTGCAGCGAATGACGGTCCGCCTCGCTGTAGATGGCCACCGTCCGAATCCCGAGTTCCTTACACGCGCATATCACGCGCAAAGCAATTTCGCCACGATTGGCGATCAGCACTTTTCGAAACATGATCCCTTACTTACGGCTCCGGATTTTCTATCCTGCTGGATTGGGCCTGTGAACGGGCCCTAAACCTTCTTCAGAGCAAACAGCGGCTGACCATACTCCACAGGTTGCCCATTCTGCACCAGACGCTTCGCCACCTCGCCCGCTGCATCCGACTCAATCTCGTTCATCAGCTTCATCGCTTCCACAATGCAAAGCACCTGCCCCGATTCCACGCGATCGCCAATCTTCACAAAAGCGCTCGCGCCCGGCGAGGGCGACTCATAAAACGTGCCCACGATCGGAGACTTCACAATATGCAGATCCGCATCCTCGGCAGCCGCCGCCCCTGCCGGCGCCTCTGCCCTGCCATGAAGCTGCGGCGCCACGCTCGGCACAGACTCATGCACTGGCGGCGCCGCGGACCCGGCTGCCGCCTGCATCGCCAGCAATCGCGCCAGGCTCGCCACATCCAGGCTCGGCTGCGCCGCCGGCTCGCTCCCAAACTTCAAATTCACCTTCAGGCCGCCGCGCTCCAGCGCAAACTCACCAACCTCGTTTTCCTTCAGGAACTCGATCAGTTCTTTCAGTTGTTCCAGTTCTTCTGGATTCATCGTCTCTCTTCAACCTCAATCAGGCTCTACAGTTGCATCCACGCTTTCGTGACCGGAGTCAGCACCTCACCACCACTGGCAGTCACAACCACCATGTCTTCGATGCGAACCCCAAATTTCCCAGGCATGTACACTCCGGGTTCCACTGTCACTACCATGCCCGTCTTCAACTTCTGTTCCTGCCCCGAACCCAGGCGCGGAGGCTCATGAATCTCAATCCCAACGCCGTGTCCGGTCGAGTGCGTAAAGTACTCGGCCACTTCTGCCTGCCGCAGCACGCTCCGTGCTGCCTCATCCACCTCGCGGCAGGTCACTCCCGGCCGAATCGCGGCTACCGCCGCCTGTTGAGCGGCCAGCACCGCATCATACACGTCCTGCTCCTCACGGCTCGCCCGCCCAAGATGCACGGTGCGCGTCATGTCCGAGCAATAACCCTTGAGAATAACACCGAAGTCCAGCGTTACGAACCCCTTGCGCGGAAGCTTCGCCTCCGACGCCTTCCCGTGCGGCATCGACGACCTCACACCGGAGGCAATAATCGTGTCAAAAGACATTCCCTCCACGCCCAGGTTCCGGGCAAAAAACTCCAGGTCCGCGGCCACCTCGAACTCCGTCCTGCC
>CAZWSD010000524.1:0-2594 GCA_964636535.1 uncultured Acidobacterium sp.
CCCCATCATCGCATCATGCCGTCGTATTGTCCAGTAGTTATACGCCGGGTTAATAATCCGGGTTCCGGCCTGATTTTCGACAGTACGGGCAACCTCTATGGCACCACCCAATTCGGTGGCCCAAACTGCACTCGCTGGGTGGCTTCCGGCTGCGGGACCGTGTTCGAGATCGCCGCAGGGGCAGTGACCCGATGCGAGACGCTCTGTGGCACGCCGTTCCAAATTTCTGATCGGGCTCATGCCGAAACTATCCTCTGGTCTTTTCTCCCGAACGGCGCCTCGTGGCCAACGGGCGGCGTGATCATGAACGCCGCCGGTAATCATTACGGCACGACATCTACGGGTACGTGCCCCAACGGCCACTACGGATGCGGCACCGTCTTTGAGATTCCCGCCGGCACCCGCAGAGCCGTTGTTCTACACACGTTCACCGGGGGTGGAAACCTAGATGGTTTTCCCAGGCGCCGTTTGGTGATGGATCAGCATGGGAACCTGTACGGCATGACTTGGGCCACTGACTTATCGCACCGATTCACCGGCACCGTATTCGAGATCGCGGCGGGCTCTCACAAGGAGAAGACGCTGCATAGGTTTTTAGGCGGCGACGACGGTAGTACCCCGGATGGCAACTTGATCGTTGACAGGAAAGGCGATCTTTTTGGGACCACACAGTTCGGGGGCGGATTCTGCAATGCCGGCAGTAGCCCCGGCATCGATGCTGGGGGTTGCGGCGTCGTGTTCGAGATTGCAGCGGAAACCGACAAGGAGAGCATTTTGTATCGGTTCAAGGGCGGCAGGGACGGCATGGAGCCTGATGGGCTGGTCATGGACAGTGCCGGGAACCTGTATGGCACAACCGCAGGCGGCGGCAATTGTAGCGCCGAGTACGGCTGCGGCACTGTTTTCAAAATCGCGTCTGGGAGCCTTACGAAGACCACCTTGTATCGGTTCAAGGGTGGCCGCGATGGACAGACGCCCGAAGGTACCCCGGTGATGGATCGTGCCGACAATCTTTACGGAACAACCTCCCAAGGCGGCGAGAATTGTCCGACGGGAAGGGAACTCGGCCCAGGTTGCGGAACGGTATTCGAGATTATTCGTCAGTAGTCCTCGACGGATTGATGCCTTGATTGCCGCGAGACGGTCGGTGGTCGAACAGCCCTGCCCCGAGAGCGCGGTCAGCGCTCAGTCATCGAGCTCGGTTGCGGACTCTTTGGAACCCGTCCGTAATGCCGTTGGCCTTGCACGATTCGACCAGTGAACAGGAGATCGCAGCGGCGCGCCCAGATCCGAGGAGGGGGAAGCCCTTCTCCCGACATCCACCGCCCTCATGCGGCGCTCTGCAACGCTATTTGATGCCTCTGGGCGCCAAGCTTCATGAAATTTCATCAACGCGGCCCAGCGCTTGATATGCCGCATGCGGCATCGCGCGTCAACGCGTGGCGAATGGCCTCACCCAGACTGTCCTTCGGCAACCCGCTCTTCCACGTCATCGCCAAGTGTCATCCGCGTTCCAGCGAAAAAATTGACCCGCAATTTCGATGCACGCAGTAGACCACACCGCTCATCGCGGTGCCGAGCGATCGGTTGTTGCACCACGCGCAGATCAGTGGGGAGAGCCACGAACTGACGGAGCGCAAGAAGGACGATAATGTGAAGGTGTTGGCCTGGACATACACCGCCCAGCGCGGCTTTGCCCCTCCGGGCTACGCCCTACGCGGCAAAGCCGCGCAACCCACGCCGGGACGGTGGTCTGCTTTCACTTCACGTTAGCACTTTGCCGAAACCGCCTCGCGATCTCCTGGTGAGCCGCCACGAGCAGCTCCTTGGCGGTCGCTTCGCGGGAGAGGTTGAATCCATCGACATATAGCCTGTCCGCACGGATTGTTACCGTTGGCCGTGGTCGTGTCATTGGCGATTCTTGTACGGGATTACCCGCAGACCGCCGGCCGCGAAGGACACATCCGTCAAGCGGACCGCAAGAGATCGTGGATTAGATGGACGGAACCCGCGTCTTCTCCGGGTCGCAGCCGCGAACGCCCGCCGCAGCACACTGGACGGAGAGCACGCTGCGATTCGCTGAAGCGATTCAAAAACTCCGCCCTCTCCTCACATCCCCACCTTTCCGCTCAGGACAGCACCCTCCAACAGGATTGCGGGACAATCTGCTACGATCGCATATAGCCAAATCCCAAAAGCGCGAATCAGTGTTCGTTGCATGATGATCAGCACACGAAACTCGTCGACGGTAACCATAAGGACGGACACCATTAGCTCGCGTCACTCGCGGACGGCGCGGCATGCGAGCAGCATCTATCGGCGCAGCGTACTGCTTGAAGGCGGACGCTTTGCGATGCTTGATGATGGGATGGGATTCTCTCCAGTACCGTTGAGCCGAGGCTTCGAGACGCGTTCGCACAGTGGCCACAAGAACGTAAACCGACACGGCGATCCAGATTTGGGACTTGACGGCGTTCTCGGTAGTGCCGAAAAAAGGCTTTGACGCTCAAATGCCGCTTGATCCAGCGAAGGAAGAGCTCCACCTGGCTTTGTACAGAGCACAGATGCTCAGCGCCGGCAACGCAGTGTTGTTG
>CAZWSD010000525.1:0-2594 GCA_964636535.1 uncultured Acidobacterium sp.
CGAAGCAAGAAACGGCCCCTTGGACATGGTGTTCTCCGCAAAAGAAAAGGGCCAGCCGAGGCTGATCTTGTTTGTACTTGGAAATGGGACCGGGGTCAGTAGAGGGGTCTACCGTCGCAGTGGATTAAAAATCTTGATTCCTGCAAAGTGCTTTTCGTTGTCCGTGACGAGAAGACAATCGTTCACTTGGGCGATCGCTGCAATCTGCATGTCGAGTGCGCTCCTCGGGCGTCCGGCCCGCGTGCCTTCCGCCATCAGGCGCCCCCAAACGAGAGCCGCCCTCTCCTCAAACCCAAGGATGCGGCCACGAAATAGCTGCTGCGGACCCTCTGCGCCCCCAAACCACTCTTCGAGTTCCCGGCGCTTCTTCCCAGCAGGTTTTTCCAGAATGCCCCGGTGAATCTCCGCGAGGCTCAGGGTGGAAATGAACAGATCGGTGTCAATCTGGTCCGCCAACCAGTCGGTCAGAGCCTGGGATGGCGCCGGCTTGGTGACGTTGCTGAGAATATTGGTATCGAGCAAATAGCGCATCACAGCTCGATCTCTCTGCCCGTTTCGAACGGCCGCACGATTTCTAGTTCAGCGCCGACCAGAGGAGACCGCCGGAGAGCTGCAAGAATGCCGCCTCGTTTCGGTGCGCTCGATACGCTATGCTCGACCTGCGTCCGAATTTGATTGGCCTCGTCGCCATTCTCTGCGAGCTTCTTGGCCAGCGCACGGATCAACTCACGGTCGCGGTTGAGGCCCAGAACCTCGAACCGCGCCATTCCCTTCCGCTCGAGGCGACTGCGGTAGTTCTTGATGGCACGTTTCTGTGCAGTGACCGTCATCTCCTCCTCCTATAGCCAGTAATATAGCCAGAAAAAGTAATCGTGGCAAATCTGTTGTGCAATGGAGGCTCTCCTGGTAGCCATGATCGCGCGTCAACTGCGCAACCTCGGGCTCAGGCATTCATTCATCAGGAGTTTCAGCACAATTCACGCTTCCGTAGAGGAGCTGCGAAGCGGCTTCTGTGCTACCGAGATGCCTGTTTCAGCCGAAGAGGCTGAGCTGGACGGGAAATTCCGTCGTTGCCGTGCTCGGCCAGGGCGGTGAATCCGGCCTCTTCTTTTCCGCGGCCGGCGGAATCAGTTGGATGCCTGGTTTACAGGCAAGTACTGGCGGCCCGCCTGGACTCACCACCTCACCATCCAGCCTCCCTCCGATCACCTCTGCAGCCGGTCCAAGCTGCTTCGACCGCTCTCGATCGAGCTGGCGCCAGACCTGGTCGGCACTTTCGCCGACCCCGGCCTTTTCCACCAGTTCCCGCGCCATCGCGGACATCAGATCCTCGTCGGCATCGAGCGACTGGAGGCCCTCGCCCGAGAACTTGCCCTCCATCATCAGCGCCACGAGCATCTTCTTGCCCATCAGCCGCAGACAGATCTCCTGCATGGTCCCCTTGTAGGTGAGGAACTTCACCCGCACAGGATGTCTTTGCCCGATGCGCCAGGACCGCCGGCTGGCCTGCCGGAGTGTATGGAGCGAATACCCGGTCTGGTAGAAGTAGAGGGTCGGGAAGGCCAGGAGATCGAGCCCCGTCTCCACCAGTTTCGGATGGCAGACGACCACCTCGACGCCGGACTCAAGCTGCCGGTCGTACCACTCCTCCCGCTTTTGCGTCGGCACAGAGGCCCGCAGAACAGCCACTCGCAGCCCTGCGGCCGACAACACATGTTCCAGCCGAGCGTTGACGTCTTTCTCCCCCGTGTAGGTCGCATACTCCTGGCAGCGCCGGCCCTGCCGCAGCTCTTCCCGAATGTCGTCGATGAGAGCTGTTTCCTTGGGATACCCGATTGCCTGTCCTTGCGCGATGAAGTACTCGATGAGCCGCAGGATGCCGGAAACGCAGATCAGACCGCCCGCGGTCATGGCGGAAGGGAGCCAACTGCGGCCACTGCGCCACTGAAGGATGGTTGCGACGACGGCGATACCGGCGCCCACCGGGCAGATCACGTTGCACAGCCAGTTGACGGCGTTGAGAAACGCGCCTTCCGGCTGCGCTGCGGTCTGGCCCTGGACGGCCTGGCCCGTCGCCGGCGTTGTTCCGAGGTTTTGAGCCATGCTGGCGCAGGGCGCCAGAACGGCCGCTCCGATACAGGAAGCGAGCAGGAACGTCTGTACTTGCTTGCGACAGGCGCGCACTGTCCGCATGAACGACTGGATCATGGACTTGCCTCCTTGACGGGAATCCGTCGCCGAAGAAAATCACACGGTTTGTCGATTCGTGCAAACGAGCGACTACGGTATGTCCAAATGTCCTATGGACCGATGTCACGATGGGCGCATGAAGGAGATCGACCTGATTCCGTCTATAAGGGTGATCTGATTTTGCTTCTTATAAGGATGGTGTGGCGGGCATCGAATTCGGGAGACGTAGCCCCCGAGTTTTTCGACAAAAGCCTGGTACGCAGCTTTTCTCCTTTCGAAAAACCTCATCGTCGGCCCGGCACTCTCCCAGTTTGGCCACGCTTTGCTTAACTTGATATCGCTTGTAGCAGGCTATTGGCGCGGACGTTCGACTGTTTGGGCAGGGCACTGAGCCAGCTAACTTT
>CAZWSD010000526.1:0-2585 GCA_964636535.1 uncultured Acidobacterium sp.
CGTCGTAGGTGCGATGATGGCGGCCAGGATGGGATCGTTCGCCTTCTGTTCCGGCGCATAGGGAAAGGGATCGAACGAAGTGACGTTGGAGTCGTAGACGGAACCGATCTTGCCATCTTCTCGATAGACCTCGCGCAGGTAGGCGCCGGTTTCAAGCCGTCCTCCGGAATTCTTGACGAATTGCGGATCGAGCCCGGTCAGCTCGGTGACGTGCTGGATCATGGCCTGCGTGGCCGCGGGATTGGAGCGGCCTGCAATCAACGCGGTGGCGTAAGGGCCTTCGGTGTAGGCAATTACATCTTTCATGGCGTCGGGCGTCAGTTTGTTTTCGCGTTCCAGGCGGGCCGCGGTGATGGGAGGCAGCGTCACCATCCAGGGAATGGGAGAAAGGTTGTCATGGGCTTCCAGAGTCGGATTCAGATAGGGCGAGACCAACACCACGCCGTTCATTCCGACGCCAAGCTGCGACTGCAGATAATACGTGATGCGGGGACCGCGGAAGCCGCCATAACTTTCTCCGACCAGATATTTTCGCGAGGTCATGCGGTCATTTTTTACCAGCCAGTCGTAAATGACGCGGGACAGATAGTGGATGTCCGGCTCGGTGGAATAGAAATCTTTTTTTGCCTGGGCGTCCGGCACGAGAGAACGGCTATAGCCAGTGCCGATGGGATCGATGAAGACGAGGTCGGTGAAGCCGAGCCAGGTCCCGGGATTGTCGGTGAGCGTGGGAGGTTCGGAAGGGCTTTCATCGCTATTGGCGAAATTGAGATGCTTGGGGCCGATGGCGCCGAAGTTGAGATAGACAGACGATGCGCCGGGACCGCCGTTGAGCGCGAAGGTGACAGGGCGATCCGGCTGATCGACGGTGTAGGCGGTGTAGACGACGTCGCCGGTGATTTTTCCATCCGCATCGCGCACGGGAAATTTGCCGACGGTGACGGTGTAGTGAAGGGTCTTGCCGTCGAGCTGAATGCTCTGGGTGACGTGGGCATCCGCAGGCAGCGGCGGCAGAGCCTGCTTGTCGGCGGCGGCCTTATCGGTTGCAGCTTTATCGGCAGGCGGCGGGGTTTTATTCTTGTCGGTCTGGGACGCGTCGGCGGTGGCCTTATCGTCCTGCGCGGTGGCGGTGAGATACGGCGAAATCGTAAACAAAATTGCGAGGCATGCAAATGCTGCGCGTTTGCGGACGGTGGACATACAAGTCAGTTCCATGTGGATATCATAATCTGCGCCTGCGAAGACGGGTGTTATGGGTGGCCGGAGGTTGCCGGCGTGGCGGCGATGAGTCGCACCGTGACAATTTGATGCGGATGAACGGTGAACTGGAATCCGTGCGGTCCAGACAGCGATAGCTGCGATCGATCTCTTTCAACAGCGTCGGTCCGCCAGACCTGTTGCAGCGGCAATAACGGCGTTTCAATACTGACGGTGCGCGTGGCCCCGCCTATATCGAGGAAGCGAAGGATGGTGCCGCGGCCGTCTTCGGCGGGCTTCCACGCGGTCAAGACAAGGCTTGGATCGTTGACGTGGAGGAAGCTGGCCTGCCTGCCGTCGAGCGGGCCGGGTGTGTTGAGGGCCTTGTCCTGGGACGTGATTTCGTCTTTTTCAAGCGGCGTCATTTCCTCCCATCCGAGGCGGCTGAGTTGGGTCTCATCGGTGGCGGGCGCGCTGGCGATGACGTAGCGGAAGCGGAAATGTCCGCCCTGACCGGCGCGATAATTCGTGTCCCAATAGTTGTTCATGACGTAGGAGAAGATGGTTCCGGGGCGCGAGCCGAAGGTGCTGGGCCATTGACCGCGATTGATATCGCCGAGCGTGATCAGGGACGCATCGAGCGGCATGACAGTCGCGGACAGGCCGTTTTGTTGCGCGGAAACCCAGTGCTGCACAGAAAACCATTCATGACCGGCGCCGGGGTACATGTCCTTGGACGGATCGACCACTCCAGTTTGAATTTCATATTGAAACTGCGGATGGTCCATGGCAAACGGGAAGGCAAAGTAGACGCCTTCCTTGGTGTCGACTTCTTTCTTGGTCAGGTCTTCGATGAATTCAATTTTCTTCTGATGGTCGAAGAGTCGAACCTCCGTCGAGATTTCTGGAGTGTTGGTGTCGGCGCTCTGCAGGCGAGCGACCGAGCCGTACGGCGTGCGCGTGACCGAGATGAGACGGCCATTTTGCGCGGGATGAATGTCGAGGTTAGGTTTCGGATAGACGTGGCTGTACTGCAGCAGCGTGTTGGGCGCTTTATCGCCGCCGGTGACGTAGAGATATTGGCCGAAGCGGTAGGGGCTTTGCTGGTTGACGAGTTCGCGCTGTAGTTGCTTGTCGTAAATACTCTGCACAGCGCCGGTGGCGGGGTCCAGGGTGACACGGTAATACGGGCTGTCGAGAGTGGTGGTCTGCGTGGTGGCGGCGGGTTCAAGCGTCTTTTTGGAGTCGCGCAGGTGGTAGACCTTGTAGCCGACGGCAGGAATGTCCTGGGCAACGAAGCGGACGTGATGGAAATTCTTGTTGCCGTCGAGAACTTCGACAGGAACGACCTGGTCCGTGGAGGTGTCGACAATCTCCCGATTGTTGTT
>CAZWSD010000527.1:0-2585 GCA_964636535.1 uncultured Acidobacterium sp.
CAAGACATTTTCGAGCGAATCTATGCCGTGCGCTTAGATCGTCTTCGGATGCTTGAGGACTGCCGGACGCTCCTAGCTCCCTTTGATCATCAGGGGCTTCTCACGGGGGGAGAGATTCAGGTCAGGAGTACGCCGGATACTCCCAGCGAGGAAGAGCTGCTTGCGGAGTTGAAGGAAGCGGCTGGCGCGGGTGCGATCACGGAGCTACGGCACGTCCGCAAGAGCGTTGATAAGCGTGCTGCCGAGGAAATTGCAAATCGGACTGTCTGCGAGGATTTCGATCAATTCAAGCCCTTTTTCGAGCGGGTACAGCGAGAGTTGAAATCAGGTGTAAGCGAGGCCCTTCCCGTTGACAAGATGGACGAAATCAAACTCGCCAAGATACAGCAGGGACAGTTCTTCATTGTGGGTGGGCAGATCGCTTACATTGCTGAGGTAGGACAGGACTTCAAGACAGGATATGACCGGCGAGACAGCAGATTGCGAGTGATATACGACAACGGAACCGAGAGCAATTTGTTAGCACGTTCCTTCCAACGATCGCTCTATCCGGACAAAGATAATGCTGGCCGCATCATCACCGCACCTAACGCGGGACCGCTGTTTGCCGAAGAGCGTGCAGACGACGACTTAGCCTCCGGCACGATTTACGTTCTGCGCAGCAAGTCCACTCTTCCCGTTGTAGAGGCCAATCGTGAGGTTCTGCACAAGATTGGAGTCACGGGCGGCAAAGTCGAAACGCGCATCGCCAATGCGAATCTTGATCCCACATTCCTGATGGCTGACGTCGAAATAGTGGCCACTTATGAGCTGTACAACATCAATCGCATCAAGCTCGAAAATCTGATTCACCGTGTTTTTGACCCGGCCCAGGTGGATATCGAAATCAAAGATCGGTTCGGCAATCCGGTCAAACCGCGTGAATGGTTTCTGGTTCCTCTCTTTATTGTGAATGAAGTGGTGGAGCGCATTAAAAACGGAACCATCACTCAGTACGTTTATGAACCCGCTGGCGCACGCCTGGTGAAGGCCACCTCCTAAACGGCGCTAGCCAATACTTATCGGTATTTCTCGATCAAATTGATCCATCGCGTGTGCCAACTGTCCGTCTCTACCAAATCTACGATCTTGCCAATCGAACTCTGAAGCGATGTCTGGCTCAATGGGATTGCCCTCGTAGACTGATCCACTCCAGGTGCGATATGCCCCGGTGGGAAGCGCCAATCGGAATCCCTTGCCAACTTTTACGGAAGTTGCGGAAAGAAGCCGTCCTGCCGTCTTCTCGCCGATGATGGTTGCAAGATTGTTCTCTCGCGCGAAGGCGACAATCATCTCGGCGGCGCTGGCGGTGTGTCGATCCACGAGCAGCGCAATGCGGCCGTGAAAGGGCTTTGGTCCTAAGCCTTCGGTCCCCAGCACGATCGGCTTTTTCGCCATCATGGCGGGCGCAAAGCGCAATCCGAGCAGCCATAGGTATCTTGAGTCCTGCGGGATTCGAGAGAACCGTGGGAAGGTCAGCTTGTTGGCCTCCAGATTGCCTTTGTACCGCCGTTGATCGATGGCGAATCCTACAGGAATCCTGCGCGGCGTCAGCAGACTCATCACACGCAGTGCTCCGACGCCACCGCCTGTATTGCCGCGAAGGTCGATAATCAGCCCGCGCACGCTGCCAAGGCTTTGCACGGCTTCCGAAATGCGATTGGCGACGACAACGCCAACCATGCCGGGGAACATGGCTACCTTCAAATAGCCCATGTCGTCATTCAGGCGGCGCGATTCCACCAAGTTCGGCTCAATGAAATGCAACTTCTTCCCCTTGGGGCGCGCAACGTCTAAAAAGGCCGTTTTCTCCTGATCGTCATTGGCGACAAAGTCAATCACCGTCTGCGTCCCCATGGCGAAGACCGGATGTTCCGGTGGCACGATCTCCCGGCCATTGACGCGCAGAAGGATATTCCCCGGCTGAACACCGGCGAGGTCGGCGGCGCCGCCGGAGTGGACATTCTGAAATATCCATCGCTTTCCATAAGGCGTGTCGTCGGCAAGGTAGCTCGCGCTCAGCGCGGCGCGACTCGACGCCCTGCGGGCACTGCTATGGAAGAAGCCGAGGTGAGATGAATTGAGACGCGCCAGCAACGCGCTGACTGCCTCCTCGAAAGCATCTGCGGTAGCCGCGCTTTCAATCAATGGCCGGTGCTGCTCGACTGCTGCACCCCAATCGACGCTCAGCTTCTCAGGGGCATAGAAGCGCTTCTTCAGTGCCGCAAGAACGTTTTCCAGAATGGTGTGTCGGTCTTTCTCTGAGAGTTGGATCGGTGAAACCGTCACGGAACCTGCGCTGCTTGTCATCGGCTGCTCCTGTGAAAGAGGTGGTCGGCAGGCCGCCGGATGAGGAGGGTATCGCTGGGCTCACCATCCAGCTCAAAACCGGCCCAGTAGTAAGGTGGCTCGCCGGACTTCATCATTTCGATCTGGGCCTGGCGCAGGGCATCCGCCTTGGACGCGCCTCGCCCAAGCTGTCCATAAAAGTCGATCATCAGCTTCGCCGTTGCCTGGTCGTCGATTGCCCACAGCGTGGAGACGAC
>CAZWSD010000528.1:0-2579 GCA_964636535.1 uncultured Acidobacterium sp.
CGGTGACGTGGTACAACGCGCCGGGGTATTCGATGCGCAGCGGACGTGTCATGTCATCCGCTTAGCATGAGGTACTGATATTTCAAGACCTGACCCTATATCTTCCTCCGAAGCGGTAGGTCGAGCCGGAGGCCGGCTTCACTTTGGCGTCGCCCCAGGCAATGTATTCCGGCGGGGCAAAATCGGGGCCGCTCAGATTCCGTTGTCAAAACATATAAAGTCAAGATTTGACCCCTATTCTCTTGGGGTCCACTTCACTGCACCAACCAACGATCGCGAGTGTTACTGACTTGTTGATTTGCTCTCGCTCGCTCGCCACATCTCTCGTCTCTCGTTGTAAATGCGTCCCACAATAGTCGTGAACCAAAAATGCTTCTTCGTCCATCGACTCCTAGATATCCGCTTGGTCGACTACCTTCTCTCAAACCTGTACACATTCTGACCGCCATCCAAGATGAGAGTCCGTCCTTTATCTGCCACTTGCAACCGCAACCCGCCCGTCCACGGCGGACTCGTTAGCACCACAACTATATCGCCGTTGGGCTGATCTTCCACTCCCAAGGCACTTTTCCAACTTTCAAATTCGGCCCAATATTCACCATTTTCCTGGCGCACAACCAGCGGTCCTAGCTCCCGGCTGTCGTACTCGCCCACTACTTTTTCCAGCTGCACTATCGAGCTGGCATCCACCTTCACGCGAGCCAGCCTTCCCGCCACTGCCTCTCTCTTGGATTGCGAGGCGGCAGCGATCATTTTCTCGGCCTTCGACTGCGCGTCGAAGAGTAACTCGAATACTTTCTGGCGAACCGCAGCGAGGAACAAATTGGCCGCACCGAGATTCGTGAGTACGACTGCGCCGATTCCTTCCTTGGGTAGAAAATATAGATCGGCAGAGAACCCGAGCGTGCCGCCGCCATGAGTGAGAACCTCCAGCCCATCCTCTTCGGTCCGAAGCAAGCCCAGCCCGTAGCTCATCTTGTCGTTGATTTTGATGCCGCCACTCCAGCGCTTCTGTAGCGCTTCTACGGAAAGGAATTGCCCTCCCTTGGGCAAATTTCCTCCGTTGAGTTCAAGCAGGAGATATTGCGCCATGTCGATCACCGTTGACCATGCCGCACCGGATGGTGCAATCGCGGTCGCAAACCCTTCCATGACCGGGTCTAGTAAAGCGGTTTTGCACTCGAGATCGATGGAATGAGGAAATGCTGCTCCCTTTCCTCCTCCCTCTGCGAAAGTCGTCATTTTCATGCCGAGCGGCTCGAACACCAACTCCCGCATGGCTTGCTCGTAGGCATCCTCCAGAGACCCCTGTTGCCGGAAGCTACGAGCCGCAGCATAGCCGCCCGCAGCGACCAGATAATTGGAATATTGAAAGGTTTCCCCGAATCCCGTCGTCGGCTTCATCTCCTTCATCTCGGCCAACCGCTTCTCGGGCGTGACTCCTTTAAACTTGAAGACGAGATCGGTATCACGCCGCGGCATTCCCGTCGAGGCAGATACCGTATGCCACATCTCCAGTCTGCGAGTCAGTTCGGCATCGGCCAGCGCGAAGTCCGGCAGTAGTTTCGTGACCAACGTGGACCACTCGAATTTTCCCGCGGCTACCAGACGAGCCATCATCAGTGTCGTGAGCGGCTTAGTTGACGACCCGATCATGAACTGCGTTTCCGGCCGCACCTGTTTGCTTGAACCGATTTTGCATAGACCGAAACCCTCAGCGAATACGATGCGACCCCGTTGCACCACGGAGATTGCCACTCCGGGGACGTGTATTTCCGCCATCGCGCTGCGCAGGAAACTGGTCATTTCCGAGCTCTGCTTCTCTCCCCACATCCGCCGCGGTGAGTTCGCGAGGCTCTGGGCGCTCAGGCCCTCGGGTTTCCATTGCTCCATCAGTTCGCTGATTTGCGCTTGCCTGCGGCTCAGTGAACCCTTTGCTCCAAAAACCAATGTGATATAGGCTTTGTCTCGCAATGTACGCAGAATAGTTAACGCAATACGCGATTCGGCGACCGGCACGTTATACGCAATCTGAAAAACCGAATCCCACCCGCTTTCCCCCGGCATCTGAAGTTTCTGGAGCACGGGGAAATCGAAGCTGCTCTCAAATTGGCGCCATGCCTGAGCTGCTATCTCTTCCGGAGTGCCCGCGACCGGACGTGTTGCGAATACGACGCGAAGGTCTCCCTCGGGGCTAAAGACAGTCACGACAGCCTCGGACTTCGATGCTAAGGACCATCCAGCGGCCAATTCGATTGCCGCAGAAGACCCGGGCAACACCACGCGGATTTTGTTCGAAGATGTATTGTTCATGCGCCCTGTGTCACTGCAGCTCGCGGTAGGACTTTGATGTTAAAACGGCGGCGTAGAAGCGCGTAACTTTGACGGCTGAACGCCAAACGATGCAGCTGAAAATGCCGTTCCTAGCTCGGCTAGCGGAACACTGTAAACCGCTCTTTCCAAAAAAAAATTGGTGATATATTACGCATCACAGTTATCTCGAATAAAGCATCTGACCAGCTTATTTGGTGCCGGCGGAGAGAGTCGAACTCCCGACCCACGCATTACGAATGCGTTGC
>CAZWSD010000529.1:0-2579 GCA_964636535.1 uncultured Acidobacterium sp.
CTCGTACATCCGGACGACCGGGAGGCGACGACGGCGGAGGCCACCAAGGTTTTTCAAGGATATAAAACGATGCGCTTCCGGAACCGCTGTCGAGCCAAGAACGGTTCCTTCCGATGGATTCTGTGGACAGCAGCTGCGCCGGCAGACGGACAATTTTTTTATGCGACCGGCCGTGACATAACGGAGACAAAGCGAGACGAGGAACTCCTGCTCGCCCAGTACTTCGTCACCAAGGTACTGGCGGAAGCGCCTTCCCTGCAGAAAGCGGCACCACAAATTCTGAAGAACATTTGCGAAACGCTGGAATGGACCGCAGGCACCGTGTGGAAGCTGGACAAGAAAGAAGGCATATTGCGTTGCGTTGACACCTGGCACATTCCAACCGCGAACGTAAGCGAGTTTTCGGCGCTCACGCGCTCCCACACCTTCGATCGCGGCATTGGTTTACCCGGCCGTGTTTGGCAAGAAGTCGATGCGCTTTGGATTGAGGACCTAAACCGAGATCCCAATTTCCCTCGTTCTGCGATCGCTTCGAAAGAAGGGCTGCACAGTGCGTTTGGTTTTCCAATTCTGCTCGCCGATGAAGTGCTCGGGGTACTAGAGTTCTTCAGTCATCAAATTCGGCAGCCTGATACGAAGTTGCTTAAGCTCTTGTCAATAGTAGGCAGTCAAATCGGCCAGTTTCTCGAGCGCACGGAGGCAGAAGCAGCGTTGCGACTCTATGCAGGGGAGCTGGAATCGGCAAAGCAGCTCGCTGAGGAAGCGACAAAAGCGAAGAGTGATTTCCTGGCCAACATGAGTCACGAGATTCGCACGCCGATGAATGCGATTGTGGGAATGACCGAGCTTACGCTGGGCACTCCGCTCACCAGCGAGCAGCGCGAATACCTGGACACGATCAGAGACTCCGCGGATGCCTTACTTACCTTGATCAATGACCTGCTCGACTTCTCGAAGATCGAGGCACGGAAGTTCGAACTGGACAAGAGAGACTTCAATCTCCGTGACACCCTCGAAGACACAGTGCGCTTGCTTGCCCTGCGCGCCCACCAGAAAGAACTGGAGCTGGGGTGCCACATTCAAGCCGATCTGCCTGATTGCGTCTTCGGCGACCCAATTCGCCTCCGGCAGATCGTCATTAATCTTGTCGGCAATGCCATCAAGTTCACCGACGAAGGCGAAGTGATGCTTTATGTTGAGCGACAAAAACAAAGTGAGTCGACACTCGATTTGCATTTCTTTGTGTCAGATACGGGCATCGGCATTCCTGAGGAGAAGCAGCAGACGATTTTCGAGGCATTCGAACAGGCCGATAGCTCAACTACTCGCAGATATGGCGGGACCGGATTGGGACTTTCAATTTCGGCTGCACTGGTGAAGCTGATGGGTGGCACGATGTGGGTGGAAAGCAAGGTAAGACAAGGCAGTAAGTTCCACTTCACAGTGGTGTTGGAGATCAGTAAATCAGAACCGGAATCTCTCACGAAAGAGGTTCACCAACTCATCGATTTGCCTGTCCTGCTTGTTGATGATAACGCTTCTAATCGGCGAATCCTTAGGGATATCCTGACGAACTGGCACATGAAGCCGACGCTGACCAGCAGCGGCGCTGAAGCGTTGAGTACGCTTGCGAAGGCGGATTCGGCGAATAGCTTTGCCCTGGTGCTACTCGACGTCCACATGCCTGATATGGACGGTTTTGCAGTGGCGGAGAAAATTAGAAACAGCTACGGGCAGCAAGGGATCAAGGTCATTCTACTGACCTCTGCATCGAGGCCCAGTGATGCTGCGCGCTGTCGCGAGTTGGGAATATCCGACTATCTCAGCAAACCGATCAAGCAGTCCGAGCTCTTTGACGCAATCGTGACGGCAATGGCTGAACACGGTCGGCAACGTGAGCGATATGAGAGCGCGTCAGCCTTCATTCCGGCTTCGGAGATCTCCTTGCGAGTTCTGGTCGCGGAGGATAACCCGGTGAACCAGACGTTGGCGGTGAGGATTCTGGAGAAGCTTGGCCACAAGGTACAGGTCGTCAACAATGGTAGGGACGCGCTGGGACGGTCTCAAGCGGAAGAATTTGACCTCATACTCATGGACGTACAGATGCCCGAGATGGATGGACTTGAGGCCACAACGGCCATCCGTGCCGCGGAATCAAACACCGGCAAGCATGTTCCGATCGTTGCGATGACTGCACACGCAATGAAAGGCGACAGGGAAAAGTGTCTCAGCGCTGGCATGGACGGGTATCTTTCAAAACCGATTCGAATTCTCGAATTGAAGCAGGCAATGTCTGAAGTTAAGAAGACTAAAAATATGAGCCAATCTTCAGAGCAGAACTCGTTTCGGGTAATTGGTCAACTCGAGTTGCTTCTCGAGTCTGTCATGGGAGATCGAACTCTCCTCAAAGAAATGGCCGAGTTATGGCTTGCAGACAGCGCAAAGCAAGAAACTCAAATTCGAAATGGTCTTGATTCAGCTGACGCGATTATGGTCCAGAGGGCGGCTCACGCCCTGAAGGGCTCGGTTGGAACATTTCAAGCCTCCGCCGCGCAGGACGCCATGAGCGAATTGGAAAT
>CAZWSD010000530.1:0-2577 GCA_964636535.1 uncultured Acidobacterium sp.
CATCTTGCAGGCCGACGGCTATGCTGGTTTTCATCATCTGTATCAGGGCGGCAGGATTGTCGAAGCGGCCTGTTGGGCTCATGTCCGGCGCAAGTTCTACGACATCCAGGTAGCCAACGGTTCAGCGATCGCTACGGAATCTGTCCAGCGCATCGGCGCACTGTATGGCATCGAACGCGAGATCCGCAGCAAGCCTGCCGACCTGCGATGCCAGATTCGCCAGGCAGGGGCCGGACCGCTGATCGAAGAACTCCATCACTGGCTGAACACAACCCTGACGAAACTCTCACGCAAATCCGATACGGCTGCGGCGATTCGCTATGCGCTGGCGCGCTGGCGTGCGCTCACGCGCTATCTCGACGACGGCCGGATCGAAATGGACAACTCGGCCGCCGAGCGGGTTCTGCGTGCTGTCGCCTTGGGCAGGAAGAATTTCCTGTTCTGCGGATCCGATGCGGGTGGCGAGCGCGCAGCCGCGATCTATTCGCTGCTGGGAACAGCCAAGCTCAATGGGCTCGGTCCGGAGTTCTACCTCCGCCGCGTGCTTGAATAGATCGCCGATCACCCCATCAACCGCATCCAGGAGCTGCTGCCCTGGAATGTCGCCGCACCTCAGAACGATCTCGCCTGATCTCAAGTGTCCACTTGCCAACTTCATGGACACTTGAGTTCCCAGCCTACCCCTCACGGCTCACTCCGGACGCTTATGGACTTGTCCCCATTTTTGACACAAACGGTTAAGACTCAAAATCCAATGAATGGAGAATTGAGTCATGGGAGTGTCACGCAGGCAGTTCACCAGGGAGTTCAAGCTGGCCGCCGTACGGCGGCTGGAATCAGGGGTATCGCTGGCCGAGGTAGCACGGGGAATGGAAGTCAATCCCAGCGTGTTGGATCGTTGGCGGCGTGAGTTCCGGCAAGCGCCCGGCAAGGCGTTTCCGGGGAACGGAAAGCCGCGCTGGTCGGAGGGCCGGATCGCCGAGTTGGAACGTAAGATCGGCCAGCAGGTGCTGGAGATCGATTTTTTGCAGGGGTGCTTGCAGCGCATCGAAGAACAGCGGATGCTGCAGGTGTCGACTGGAAGTCCGCAGTCTACCGGAAGGTCGCGGAAGAGGTGAGCGCCGACCGTGGATTGAGCATCGAGCGGATGGTGGAGTTGGGCCGGGTCAGTCGGTCGGGCTACTACCGCTTCGACGAGGACGCCGGGGCTGGAGCGGATCCGGACATGGATCTACGCGACGCCATCCAGCGCATTGCGTTGGAATGGCCCAGCTACGGACGTCCGCGCATCACTCGGGAGTTGCGGCGGCGCGGCTGGACGGTGAACGCAAAGCGGGTCCACCGGCTGCTGCGCGAAGACAACCTGCTGTGCGTGCGTAAGCGCAAGTTCGTCGTGACCACCGACTCCAACCATGGGCGGAAGGTCTACCCGAACCTGGCGCGCGACCTGGTGCCGACCGGTGTGGATCAACTCTGGCGGGCCGATATCACCTATATCCGGCTGCGCGAGGAGTTCGTTTTCCTGGCGGTGATCCTGGATGCCTTTTCGCGCCGGGTTATCGGGTGGGCACTGGATCGCAACATGGAAGACGAGCTGACGTTGACGGCGCTGCGCATGGCTCTATCGCGGCGAAGCATCCAACCAGGTCTGGTGCACCACTCGGATCGTGGCAGCCAGTATGCAAGCAACGATTACACCGACTTGCTGAAGGCGCACGGAATCGACATCAGCATGAGCCGCAAAGCCAATCCGTGGGACAACGCGGCCTGCGAGTCGTTCATGAAAACGCTGAAGTACGAGGAGGTCCTGCGCAACGAATACCGCGACCTGGCCGAGGCCCGCGCCTCGATCCGCGAGTTTCTGGAAAAGGTCTACAACCGAAAACGCCTGCACTCGGCGCTCGGCTATGTGCCGCCCGCCGAGTTCGAGGCCCAACTGGCAGCGCAGAACAAGGAGGCCGCTGCGCGGCAGCTTGCTATGTGAGTTTTTTCAGGCATGGGGAAATCTATCGGTCCGATGTTGCATGGCAAAGCCGGGAGCTGCACCTTTCGCCCGCTCCCGGCTCTCATCGGCGTCGATGAGTCTCCAGCCGGCTATTCCTTGGCGGGTTGCTCTCCAGCAGCGCCCACCTCCGCTTCACCGACCGGAATCAGAATGCGATACAGTGATCTTGTCGGTCGAGTAATCTACAGCGAACGGCGAACATAGTCTTAACCGTTTGTGTCAGCCAAGGGGGCAACCCCATAAATACACTTAGCACACCAAACGCTAAAGAGAATATCCCTCCTTCTCCCGGCTATCTACGAGTTGTGGATGAGTTTATCAATTCCGGGGATGACTAGAGCCGTAATTGTGTCTGCGCAAAGCGCCAAAACATTATCTACCGGGACGTCAGTAACTTCTACCGACAGCGCCGATTCGTCGAACGATATAAACGGATGGACGATGCCTCTCTCCACAGACACGGCATCGGAAAGCTCGTCGGTGGAGTGGAGCGTCAGCTTGATTTCTGTGCCGTCGTGCAACGGGGAGAGGTCGTAACTGTCGATTCGGGGCGACCGAATGTGTTCAAACTG
>CAZWSD010000531.1:0-2577 GCA_964636535.1 uncultured Acidobacterium sp.
TTAGACCATATCCCTAGAATTCTCTTGGCTCAACCTTGCCGGGAGTGATCATTGAGGATATACCTGAACGTCCCCGTCCGGTCCTATGTCAAAGCGCCCTGTAACTGGTTCGAGCCCGACGTTGTCTTTGCCAACGAGGGTTATCTCTACTTTGAATGGTCCTTGTTCAGGCCTTAGGGTGTATCTATCGATCATTGTTTGCTCGCCATATTCCCAGTCTGCAGTGCGGCGAATTGTCTTAAAAGGAACGGCCCAAGTACGGTCATTTCCGAATACGGCAAGTAGTAAGTACTCGGGTGTATTGACATCAAGGTGAATTCCGGAATTATCTCCGTGGCCTAGCCACACAGGCTTGGATGTCGAGAAAACTTCTCGGTTTTCCGAATCAAAAAATACCATCCGAGCTCGAACGTATTCGTAATCGTCAATCTTGACCTGGGGAATACTCTTGTTAAGGAATCCTGTCTTGATCGCCCAAAATCCGTCCGCAGTGGGGGAGATCTCAGTCAAGGGATCAGCGGTTTTGGTCTTCTGCAGGTCCAAAAACTTGATGTTGTAGTGGGGTTCGTTCTTTTTCTCGAGTATTTGGGTGCTGGATATTGCTTGTGGTGGATAGTTATGAATTGCCACTGATTGTGTTGTGACGGGATTTGCAGTCTGGTTTTGGATCGACGCTGAGCCGAGGTTCGACGTTACAATGTCGTTCGTTGGTTGGTTAAGTTTGTCTGGTTCGTGCGTCTCGACCTTGCGGTCAAACCAAGCTACGGCGAGCACGAACAGTCCACCCAACATTACAAAGAAAATTGTCCTTGTTGAGAGTGATTCAGCAATGTAGGATCCCGCCAATTGTCTCAGGGTGCCGGAGATGCTCGCTACTTCGAGTAGCGAGAAGACGGCGAATATAAATGCTCCTGCGGACATCGTGATTTTGGAACGCATCACCTTAGCCCTTGACGTTCTGTTTCGATTTAGATTATCAGGTTCGTCGTGCAGAACTGCAGGTTCCTCCGCTTCGTTTGGCGCGGTGATTCGCGTCAAACTACGGTCGGAATGACAATTCATCCGGGGATTGTAACTGTTTTGGTTGCTAATGCAAGTAATCCCTGCCGGCGACGGTCATGCCTTCGATTTTTAATGTTGGGGCGGCGGTGGAGCTTCGGAAGACTAAATCGTTGCCGATGGCGGAGATGTTCTGGAGCATCTCTTTGAGGTTGCCGGCTATGGTGATTTCCTGGACGGGGTAGGTGAGTTTTCCGTTTTCAATCCAGAGGCCAGCTGCGCCGCGTGAATAGTCACCGGTGACTAAATTGACGCCTTGGCCCATCAGGCGCGTGACGTAAAGTCCCGTCCTGATGGAGCTGAGGATTTCCTCCGGCGTCTGGCTGCCGGCCTCAATAAATAAGTTGTAAGAACGGGTGTAAGGGTTGCCGGCGAGTCCGCGGCCTGCGCTGGCGGTACTGGCGAGGTTGAGCTTGCGGGCGGTGTAGCTGTGGAGGACGTAGTTCTCGAGGACGCCGTTGCGGACGAAGGTGTTGCGGCGGGTGGCGAGTCCTTCGCCGTCGAAGGGCGCGGAACCGAAGCCGCCGGGGAGGGTTCCGTCGTCGATGAGGGTCAGTTGCGGACAGGCGACGGACTGGCCGAGCTTGCCGGCGAGGAACGAGGCGCTGCGCCAGATGGCGTCTCCGCTGATGGCGTTGAAGAGCGAGCCGATGATGCCGCGGGCCATCTCCGGCGAGAAGACGATGGGGACCGGCTGGGTGGGGACGCGGCGGGCGTCGAGCATGCGCAGGGTGCGGCGGGCGGCCTCTTCTCCGACGGACTCGGGGGATTCAAGCTGGGCGAGGGAGCGGGCGTTCGAATACCAATAATCGCGCTGCATCTGGCCGTCTGCTCCCTGGGCGATGGGGCTGGCCGAGATGCCGCAGTAGGAGGAGCGGTAGGCTCCGGCGAATCCGCGGGAGTTGGCGAAGGCGGTGGAGCCGGTGGCGGCTTCGAAGCTGGCTCCGTCACTGTTGATGAGGCGGGCGTCGCCCTTGAGGGAGGCCTCTTCGGCACGTCGGGCGAGGGCGATGCGGTCGGCCGTGGGCAGCGAGTAGACGTCTTCGTAGTAGAGGTGGAGGTCCTGTTGGATCTGGCCGAAGGATCCGGGTTCGGGCAGGCCGGCGAAAGGATCTTCGGAGGTGACGGCTGCGAGGGCCATGGCGCCGCGCACGAGGTGGTCGAGGCCGTCGGGGGTGAAGTCGCTGGAGGAGGTGCTGGCGACGCGGTAGCCGTTTTCTCCGTGAAGGAGGACGCGGAGGCCGATGCCACGGGAGCCGGATTCCTTAAGGGTTTCGACCTCGCCCATGCGGACGGTGGTGGAGAACTCGTCGCCATCGCGGAGGGAGACTTCGGCGTCGTGTGCTCCGGCGCGGATGGCCTGGTCGACCATTTCTGTGGCTAGGGTGAGGAGGTCGGCGGGGGATTGCGTGGCTGGGTTCATGGCTGATTTCAGGGTAAATCAGCGGGTGGAGATGCTTTGATGCGCGGAAGAAACTGCAGGTCCCTCCGCTACGTTTGCTCACCTTACGGTGAGCA
>CAZWSD010000532.1:0-2575 GCA_964636535.1 uncultured Acidobacterium sp.
GGTCGTATCGGTCAGGCGAATCGAAGCACTAAGTTGGCGGGTTTGGATGACTTCAAGTAACGGCATGGTAATTCTCCTTTGAGGTGATAAATTCGCGAATCTCCATGAATGAAATAACGACTTGGAACGGGGATAGGGGACAGAGTTATCCTCATGCCATGAGAGTTCTGGTTATCGGCGGCACCGGCTTCATCGGCGCGCATGTGACACGCCAACTGCTGGAAGCTGGCCATACGGTATGTGTGTTCCATCGCGGCCAGACAGCGGCAACGCTTCCAAATGCGGTCCAATATGTTCGAAACAGTGGAGATTATGTTCGCCCCCACATTTTTCCCAGAGAGGCACTCCAATTCGCCCCCGATTCCGTCGTCCACATGATCGCAATGACCTGGGCCGATGCCTCTGCCGCGGTCAAGATGTTTCGGGGACATGCAGGGCGTCTTGTCGCCGTTAGCAGCGGCGATGTGTATCTCGCCTACGCGCGGTTTACAAATCTGGAGCCCGGTCCAGTGGAACAGGTGCCGTTGCGCGAGAGTTCCCCTCTCAGGACCACGCTTTATCCCTATCGCTCGAAAGCGGATTCGAGCGAAGACATACGCTACAACTACGACAAGATATTGGTGGAACGGGCAGTTCTTGGCGATGCTACTCTGCCAGCTATCGTGCTGCGATTGCCGAAGGTATACGGTCCGGGAAGCAACGCTGATCTTGCGACGGTTTATCGTTACCGGCATCATCCGAACTGGCGTTGGACCCACGGATACGTCGAGAATGTAGCCGCTGCAATAGCGTTGGCTGCAACCCACCCGAAGGCAAGCGGAAAGATTTTCCACGTAGGCGAAGAGAAGACGCCCACAGTGGAAGAGAGACTTGCCGATCTTCCTGCCTCGGACCTCCCTGCGGATGAATCGAACTCGTTCGACTTCCGTCAGGACATCGTTTATGACACGCGGAGCATTCGCCAGGACCTCGGCTATTATGAGATCGTTCCGTATCTCCAAGGCATACAGCGAACCGTTGATGGAGTCATCATGCGTGGATAGTGTGGAGTAATGGGTGAGAAAATCGGCGACGATATTGGCTACAATTCGCGTTCTACGCAGCGGCATGGCCCACCTCGAATATTGACTCAATCAGAAAGCGTTTTGCCTCGCGATCATAGCCGTGTAATGCCAACACCTCGCGGATCACGCGGCGACCTGGTTGACGCTCGACATGGACGACGAAATCAACAGCCTCTCCGATCTCCGCTTCCGTGTCGGAGAAGGTCGTCTGAGCATGATTGCGCATGACCAGATTGGCGAAGCGATGCAGGGCTTTCTCCGCTGAATTGGCGTGGATCGTAGCCAACGAACCGGCATGGCCGGTGTTGAAGGAATCGAGCAGCGTCCGCGCCTCGATTCCGCGCACTTCGCCGAGAATGATACGGTCCGGCCTCCAGCGGAGAGCGGACTTCAGGAGATCGTCGAAAGAGATATTTGCCTTGAACGTATCGGTCTGGCATTCGACGGCGAGGATGTTCGGCTTCAGAATGTGCAACTCCGATGTATCTTCGATGACTACGATGCGCTCCTCCTCGGGGATCGCATTCGCCAGAATTCGCAGAAGCGTGGTCTTTCCTGTGCCTGTTCCGCCGCTGATAAGCAGCGTTTTCCCACTACGAATCTGCTCTTCCAGAAAATCCGCAAGCGACCGCGTGAGCGTGCCGCGAGCGATGAGGTCATTGACCGTGTAATGACGGCTGGTGAACTTCCGAATGGTCAGCGCGGGAGCCGGGCGCACGACCGGTGGAATCACCGCCGCCAGGCGGCTTCCGTCCGGAAGTTGCGCGTGCAGAACGGGGTTGTCTTCATCGAGCCTTTTGCCAAGCTGGTTCGCAATCACTTCGAGGCCGGTGCGCAGTCTGCCGGCGTCGAAGGAAATGGTCTCTTCTCGATGCATAATCCCATCGCGTTCGTACCACCATGAGGCGTCGGGATTGCCCATGATCTCGCTGATGCTGTCGTCCAGCAACAGCGGCTCTATGGGTCGAAGGAATGGAAGGATCAACTCGAAGCTCATAGCGAGAACCTCACAAGGATGGAAGCCCAGCTTTGGCCAGGCTTCCGAGAGTAAAAAGGAAGGGCCTATGCGGCCTCTTCCTCCGGGTTCGGGTCATCGTTTTCCTGGTCTTCCGGGCCGGCTTTTTCAGCTCGGTCCAGCTTCAGGATCGAACTCACCCGGATTTCCCAGATGCGATGCTTTGCGTCCGCCTTCTTGCTGGTGTACTCCCGGCTGCGCAGCTCGCCTTCGACCTGAATATGCGCGCCCTTGGTGAGTGCCGCGGCGAACTCCGAGAGCTTGCCGAAGACGATGCAACGGTGCCATTCGGTGTGCGAGATGTACTCGCCGCTCTTCTTGTCCTTGTAGGAGGACTTGGTTGCCAGCGAGAGGGTGGTGAAACTGCGGTTGTTGGCGGTGCGAACTTCTGCATCGTTACCGAGGAAGCCGATGAGGGTGACTTTGTTCTGGTACATGGTATGTCTCCGTTTGTTGAATTTCCCGATCTGGATCGGGTCACACTGGGCGAAGCCTG
>CAZWSD010000533.1:0-2568 GCA_964636535.1 uncultured Acidobacterium sp.
GTTTCAATAAGAAGCGAGGTTGCGATGGGCGCAAGATCGGGAGGAAAGGCAGGGTGCAGCACATTGATGCCGATGCCGATAACCATGTGGCGAATGCGAGTGGCTTCAGCATTCATCTCAGTAAGGATGCCGCCAATTTTCTTTTTGCCCAGCATGAGATCGTTGGGCCAGCGCAGGTCGGCTTTTATCGTGGTGACCTGCTGAATGGCGTCGAGCGCGGCCAGGCCGGTGGCGAGCGAAAACCAGAGAGCGTCACCGGGAGAGATGGCGGGACGCAGCAGGACGCTGGCGTAGACGCCGCAGCCCGCAGGCGATTGCCACTGGTGGGAGCTTCGTCCGCGCCCCGCCGTCTGCTCGTCGGCGAAGAAGACGCTGCCGTGACGCGCACCATGATTTCCTGCTTCCAGGGCGTAGGTGTTTGTGGACGGTATGGATGCGAAGAAATGCATGTTTCCCGCAAAAGGTGTGTTGCGGAGCGCGGCGTCAATGGCCGTGGATTCGAAAGTGGAAGCCCACCTCACGAGACTAGTAAATCTCCGCGGTGATGCGCATGCTGATGTCTGCAGCGGGCGCGGAGTGCGTGAGGGCACCGACGGAGATGTAGTCGACGCCAGCCAGGGCGAACTTGCGGATGTTTTCGAGCGTTATGCCGCCCGAGGCCTCGATGGGTATCTGGAGACTGCGAGCACGGACGGTCGCGACGGCCTTTTTCACTTCGGCCGGTGTCATGTTATCGAGCAGGAGAGACTCGGCGCCTCCTTCAATGGCGAGCGTAAGTTCCTGGGACGTACGGACTTCAATGTCGATCGTCTGGCCTGGTAGGCGCTTCTTGTGGGCGCGTTCCAGCACCTTTTGCATGCCGCCGCCAAGGGAGATGTGGTTGTTTTTGATAAGGATGCCGTCGGAGAGATCGAGGCGGTGGTTTTCCCCGCCACCGCAGCGGACAGCGTATTTGTCGAGCACGCGCAGGCCGGGAGCGGTTTTGCGGGTGTCGAGGATGCGAGCCTTGGTTCCTTCGACGGCGTCTACGTATGCGCGGGTCATGGTAGCGATGCCGCTCATGCGCTGCATGAGGTTTAGGATGACTCGCTCGCAGGCAAGAATGACCCGAGCATTGTGGCGGATTACGGCGATGGCCTGATTCTCGCGGACGCGCACGCCGTCGAAGATTTCAGGGTGACTGATGATTTCGTGGCGGCGATGCTTACGATTGTCGAGTTCGGCGAAGATGTCAAGGAAGCGGGGAATGCAGCCAAGGCCGGCGAGGACGAGATCCTGCCTCGCGATGATAGTGGCGGAGGCGCGGAGGTCGGGATCGATGCTGAGTTCCGTGGTGACGTCGCGGGTGGCTTTATCTTCCCTGAGAGCGGTTTCGAGAATGGCGCTGACGCGTTTGCTTTTCCAGTCCATCGCAGTTGTTCACCTCAGTTCATTCAACGCTTTGCGCGTCTTTTCTATCAATAGGTCCGTTTCCGACTTCTGCTTCTTCAGCCCTTCAACGATATGCGCAGGGGCCCTTTCCAGAAAGCTCGGATTGGTGAGCTGTCGGTCTGCGCTGATTGCACCCTTTTCGTATTTTTCCAGATCCTTTGTCAGTCGTTCGCGCTCTGCGGCCAGATCCATCTTTAGTTCGTATTCCACGACGATTTCCGTTGGCCCAACGGGATACCAAGGAAGTTCTTCGTACTTTCCACCTCTATCCCGATCGGCAAACGGAACGAATTCAAGGGAGGACGCGCGAGCCAGTTTCCGCACAATTTCAGAATTCTTCTCAATTGCCGTCGAACCGCCAGAAGGCCCGGTCCAAATCAGCAGCTTGACAGGTGTCTGTTCCTTCTCCGGAACCCCGATTTCCTTACGCCGGTTGCGGATGCCGGAAATCACAAGCTGAAGGCCGAGCATTTGATCCTGGAGCTCAACCGTGGTCTTATCAATGGAACCTATTGGATAGCGCGAGAGTGCGATAGACTTTGCAGGCGGTTCGCCGTTGTAGATCGCATGCCAGAGTTCCTCCGTGAGGAAGGGCATGAAGGGCGAGAGCAGCCGCAGCGAAGACTCGAAGGTTTGCAGGAGCGTAGTGAGGGCGGCGAGTGCGGTTTCGGGGGTTGCGTTGAAATCGAGGCGGAGCTTGGCGGCCTCAAGGTACCAGTCACAGAACTCACCCCAGAAGAACTGGTAGACGAGGTTGGCGGCCTCGTGGAAGCGGTGTTCTTCGAGGGCACGGTTGACATCGGTTGCGGTGGCTTGAAGGCGGGAAACGATCCAGCGGGCTTCTATGGGCGCGTCCGCAGCCAGGATGGGCGCGGCCATGATGGCTTGCAGGTCTATGCTGATGCCGGCTTCTTCCGCGCGCTCGACATTCATGAAGATGAAGCGGGCGGAATTCCAGATTTTGTTGGCGAAGGCACGGTATCCCTCGGTGCGGGCTTCGCTGAAGGCAATGTCGGTGCCGGGCGAGGCCATGGCGGCCAGTGTGAAGCGGACGGCGTCGGTGCCGAAACGCTGCACGATCTCGATGGGGTCGATGACATTGCCCTTGGTCTTGGACATTTTCTGGCGGTCGGCGTC
>CAZWSD010000534.1:0-2567 GCA_964636535.1 uncultured Acidobacterium sp.
TTGCTGGATCTCCGCGTTGCTGATCTGCGGCGCGCCCCCCGGGACCTGCGTGTCGTCAAACGCGAGAAATTGGACGGTCCGCGTCTCAGGAATGGCATTCGCATACCGTCCGGCGTTGTCCTTGAAAAATGTCTCCAGTTGCGCATCCGTCGGTTTGATCGTCTGTCGCAGCGTCTCAGCATCCAGCACCGCATACTGGAAGTTGATCTTCGTCGCTTGCTGTACATACGCTGCCCGTACTTCCGACGGAGACACCGTCACCGCGCCGCTGACCAGATCGCGCAGGCGATTCTGCTCAATCTGCTGCCTCACTTCGCTCTCAAACTCCGCCGTCGAGAGATCGAACTGCTGCGAAATCATATTTGCGTATGCCTGATCACCTACAAATTTTCCATGCGGATACAGAACCTGTCCCCACACCCCCGTCTGCAGAAAGTGCCGCACGTCGTCGTTGGTGGCATGGATGCCCAGCTTGTGCGCCGCATCCAGCTCCAGGTGTTGCTCAATCAATCCCTGGCCGGCCTGCGGTATCAAAAAACGCATATAGGCGTCTGGATAACCATATTCCTGCATCACCCGCGCGGCAGCTTGCTGCACTTCCGGGATCGTGATCGTGTTTTTGGCTGGCAGAAACCGCCCCAGCAGACCGGGATAGCTGATCGTGGCGTAAGTATTGGAATTTGTCGGCTGCCCGCTGAAGATGCCCGGAACGAGCGTGATCACCATCGTGACGCATGCGACCGAAATGATGATGATAAAGATGGCTTTGACGAACCGATTGTCCTTCTGGAGAAAACGAATCATGTGTGGATGACGACCCTTGAATTGTCAGAACCCTTCACGCGGCACGCGCCCAATCTGGCCCCGTCACCGCATACCCTGAAGTGTTTACCATCCTCTGGGCGGAAGTACCTTCAGTATACAGGCCTTAATGCCCGCTGTGCGGCAAGACCGCGTACCCTAAATCAACGTAAACTGCGTAATTTCCGGACGGCAGTTCAGCCGCACCGGAAGCCCGACCGCGCCAATCCCCCGGTTTACGTACATCTGCGTGTTGCCCAGCCGGAAAAGGCCTTCCACGTAGATCCGCCCCAACGGTGGCAGATAAAACAACGGCACCAGCGGAAGCCGCACCTGCCCGCCATGAGTGTGGCCTGAAAGCATCAAGTCCACTCCGTAAGACGCAATCTGCGGCAGCACGTCCGGTTCGTGTGACATCACTACCATCGGCTCCCCATTCCGCAGCACGCTCTTCGGAATCGCTGCCTCAGGATGTGACGCCATGGCGCACGCGCTGCCAAGCCCCACTACCCACAACCGCTTGCCGCCGCGCTCCAGCGGAACCGCCTGATTCACCAGCGTCGGAATCCCGTGGCTCTCCAGTCCGGCTTTCACCCGTCTCCAGCCCACCACGTAGTCGTGGTTGCCCAGCGAGGCAAATCGCAACGGACACTGTATTCGCGAAACAATCTGTGCGCACGGTTCAATCCGGCTTCGCCCGTAAGCAATCGGGAAAGGCCCGTAGCTCACAAAGTCTCCCGTGCACAGCACCAGGTCCGGTTTCAGCCCGTTGACTACCCCGACTGCGTGCTCTACGAAGAACGCCTCGTCGAATTCTTCAAAGTGAAGATCGGAGATCTGCACGATCTTCAGCCCCCGAAACTCATCGGCCAGCCTCGGCAACAGGATGTCCCGCTTCTCCACTTGCAGGTTATGCCGGCTGAACTCCACCGGATAAACCGCAGCCAGTGTGCCGCCTGCCCCTGCCAGCCGTAAGAATGCGCGTCGGCTCAGCTTGCGACGGTTTTCAGTGGGAGTTACGGCAGGATCCATCCTTTTATACTAGTTGTTGCGATTCCAGAAGCGGCATCCTCAGCCATGCATACCGCCGGAGACCTGGCGGAGCACGGCTTGCACCAGTTCCCGCCCAGCGTTTTGAAGGTTGGATGAAGGTCGCACCAAAAAGGAGAGCCGGTCATCATGAGGCTGTCGCAAAACCCGGTCTTGTGACAGCCTCATGACGCCGGCCCCATTTTGTGAGCGCGAAGGCGCTTAGCTATAGAGCAGGATGCCTTCGGTTTTCTGGTCTTCGCCCTCGCTGGCAACGGGGCGATAAAACAGCTGATTGTTATCGAGATACACCTCAAGGAAGGCCGGACGCTCGGGGATGTTGCCGGCGATAAGCGCTTCTGACAGAGGGTCTTCGACGTAACGCTGCAGCGCGCGACGCAGCGGGCGCGCTCCGTAGGTGCGGTCGATCAGCGTCTTCTCGAGAATCCATTTCTTGGCATCTTCGTTGACCGAGATAGTGATGGCCTTCTGCGCCAGGTTCGTGTTGAGCTGCTGAACGAGCAGTTCAAGAATCTGGATGAGGTCAGCGTCGGTCAGCGACTGGAAGATGATGATCTCGTCAATACGGTTGAGGAATTCGGGATTGAAGGTGCGCTTGACTTCATTGCGAACAAGGTCTTCGACCTTGTCCATGACCAGGTCGTCCCGTTCGCTCTGGAAGCCGAGCCCCTGCTTGCGCTGCAGATGCCGCGCGCCGATGTTGGAGGTCATGATGA
>CAZWSD010000535.1:0-2545 GCA_964636535.1 uncultured Acidobacterium sp.
CGCATCGTGCACATGCTCGATGGCCGCGTGCAGGCGGCGGTGCAGCAGGCGGCGTAGGCGCCGTCATGAAGATCGTGATGGTGCCAAATCTGGTGCTGCCTGCAATCCCACGGACGGCCGCACCGCATGGCTGATGCGCTGGATTTACCGGGACTCGGCGTCCTCATTCACCCCGCAACGCCGGCGTCCGCGAGCGAAGGAGGACGTGTCCGGCGTGTGGAGGTCGAATCGGCCGTCACCCTAACGGCCTGCCCGAAGTGCCAGTCGGCACGGCTCTACAAGCACGGCCTACGTCGGCAGAACTATGCGGATGCCCCCCACTTCGGCGAACCCACGGTGCTGGAAGTCCACCGTCGCCGGTGGCGATGCCGTGACTGCAAGACCCTGTTTCCGGACCCGCTGCCGGGAATGGACGAGAATCGCAGGGCTACCGATCGATTGATCCGGTTCGTCCAATCCCGTGCGCTGGAGCACACCTTCGCGTCGATCGGTCGGGACGTGGGGCTTTCCGACGTCAGCGTGCGACATATCTTCGATGATCGGGTCCGCGATCTGGAGCGCCGGTATCAGTTTGCAACGCCGCGTTGGCTGGGCATCGATGAGGTCAAGATCATCGGCAAGTACCGGTGCATCCTCACCAACGTCGAGAAGAACACCGCCTACGACTTGCTGGTATCCCCGACCATGGCGCACCTGCGGACGTACTTCCGCCAATTCCCCAACCGCAAAGACGTTGAGCTGTTCTCGACCGACCTCTGGAACAACTATGCCACGGTCGCAAAGGAGTTCTTCCCCGAAGCCATCGTGGTGGCGGACCGTTTCCACATCCAGCGCATGGGCACAAACGGCATGGAAGCTGCCCGCAAGGCGATCCGGAAAGGCTTGCAACGCAAGGCGCGCCTGCAGCTCAAGGATGACCGTTACATCCTGCTGAAACACGGATCCCGGCTGACGGATCGCGAGCGGGAGATCCTCGGCGTCATCCATCATGACTTTCCTTCCCTGGCGCTGGCTTGGCGCTGCAAGGAGCGCTTCTTCGCCATCTGGGAGCAGACGGATCGCCAGTCCGCGTCCGAAGCGATGGATGCGTGGATCGCCTCGGTGCCACCGGAGATGGCGGTGTTCTTCAAGGAGGCCCTGAGCGCCCTGGCCACCCGCCGGGACCACATCCTCAACTATTTCGACCAGCGCATCACGAACGCCTACACGGAGTCCATCAACCGACTAGCGAAGAGCATCAATCGAATGGGCTGCGGATACTCACTCGATGTGGTCAGGGCCAAGATGCTCTACGACACCAATGCTCTTGAAAAGGGGACGATGGTGGAGCGTGTAGCGAGGCCGGTACTGAATGATGACGCGGGCGGACTGAGCGTTGGGTACATGACGTACACCACGGCCCGATCGGTTCGCTCGAAGGTCCGTTACGACACCCGGATTGTTTGCTACGGCGCACATATCCCCACCCTGTGCGATCAGCTGGAAACCGGAGCCTTCGAGGATCAGCCCGCGGGTTTTCAACTACCGAACACGTGTTCGTCTAACTGTGCCCTGCAAAATGGCAATTGATTTCCGAGCATCTCAGCGAACTACCTCTTTTTCTGGGTTGCGTGTTATCGCGTTGAGCACGGCACTCGCTTTGCACTTATGTCTGGGGATCTTGATTTCACTGCCAGCGACCGTACTACCGTATCGTCAGCGAGCATATGATTACAGGGGAGCGCTGCTTGTTGAGCTATCCAGCAACCGAAGAAAGACCATCTTACCAACTACGATAGCCATTAGCTTTAATTCGGGTACAAACTTGCCGACAAGACAATTCACTGCTGATATTTATCGTAAAATAATCCTTCCCACTCCAAAGATCAGAACTGCGATAAAGCCAAATCTAGCCGCTCCGACAGTTCGGTTACCCTCAATAATCAGTCTAATCGCATCGAGAGCTATAAGGTTGCCGCCGGGCGAAACCTGGGCTGAGCGACTTCCAGGCAGCAGATTTGTTCCGGGTAGTTCGCGCGTGATTGCGCACGGTTTTCATTTTGAACCACCGGGGTCTAATACGCTTGGCGGCCAAGTTCACTTGGCCATGGAAGCGTTGCAGGGTATTCTTTTTTGTTCGCAAATTGGCCTTTACGCGAACCTGTCGGCGGCCGAAAGAGATCGTCATGGGCTCACTGCACACGAGCTTCATTTAATTCAGGCCGAGCATTATTGCAATTGAAGGCTACAACCCGCTACGACACCGGACTTGTCTGCTGCGGCGCGCTTAGCCCAACTCTGTGCGACAAGCCGGAAGCCGGAGTTTTCGAGCGTCGGCCCACTGGCTTTCAACCATCGAACACGTAACAGTGGTATCGAGAAGCGGCTATTTTCAACCAGCTAATTCGGATACCCAAAAAATGTGGCGCACCTTTGCCCCTTGGAGCGTCATCGCGGTCGGTACGCGGCGCCGAGCCGGTACGTTCCCCGGACGGCACCCCTTCTTTTGATGTCATCCCGGCCGGTGCGCAGCGTCGAGCCGGGAGCCGGCGGCGTTTCCCCGGGT
>CAZWSD010000536.1:0-2544 GCA_964636535.1 uncultured Acidobacterium sp.
CCTATCGCAAATCCCAGAGCCGCAAGCTCTATTACCGCGACCCGGCCTATCTGCTCACCTCGATCACTCGCCAACACGCCCGCGCTCTGTTGCAGATCTACTTCGACCGCTGGCAGATCGAAGTCAACCACCGCGAAGAGAAGGACACCCTGGGAGTAGGGCAGGCGCAGCTATGGAACCCCATCTCGGTTCCCAAACAGCCCGCTTTTGCTGTAGCCGCTTACAGTGCTCTGTTGCTGGCCGGCCTTCAGGCCTACGGACCCGCTCGAGGACCGGCCTTCGCACAGCTTCCCAAGTGGCGCCGCAAGGCGAAACGGCCTTCATGCCTGGACCTGGTCACGCTCCTGCGCCAGGAAATGGCACAACGGCCTGATTTACTCGCGCCTTTCGGCCTGAATACCAACTACAAAGCCCTCACCGACGCCGCTGCCGCTTGAAAAAATGTAGAAACTCCAGGCTCATCTTCTACAGTTTGGGCATGCCGAGTGCCTGTAAGCCGTTGATTTCATTGAGAGCGGTTGTCAAATACTTCAAAATGTAGTGTCACGTTATATAGTCATTTCTTCTATGTTCATTGTTTATTTGTCTAATGTGTAGTGTTACTATGAGGGCGCAGGAGTTGCCCCCGTGTTTATTCGCACACAGTCGAATGGTTCCCGAACCTATCTGCTCATTGTCGATAACGAGCGGGTGGATGGCAAAGTGACGCAGCGTGTCCTGTTTCGCCTTGGCCGGCTCGATCAGTTGCTTGCCAGCGGCCAGCTCGACTCGCTGATTCAGTCGCTGGGCCGGTTCTCAGAGAAGCTGGCTGTACTCGGCGCGCATGCGCGGGGCGACAGCATCGCTACCCGTAGCGCCAGGATCGGGCCCGCCTTGATCTTTGAGCGGCTCTGGCAGGGCTGCTCAATCGACAAGGTCCTGACCAGCTTGCTCAAAGGCCGGCGCTTTGAGTTCTCCGTTGAACGAGCCATCTTCCTCACCGTATTGCATCGGCTCTTCGCACCTGGAAGCGACCGTGCCGCCGAGAAGTGGAAGGACGACTACACGATCGAAGGCGTCGCCGATCTGGAGTTACACCACCTCTATCGGGCCATGGCATGGCTGGGAGAGGTTCTTCCCAGTACCCAGCAGGACGGAGCCACGCCATTCTCTCCCCGCACCAACAAGGATCTCATCGAGGAAGCGCTGTTTGCCCTGCGCCGAGACCTGTTCAACGACCTGGACATCGTGTTTTTCGATACCACATCGATCTACTTCGAGGGCCAGGGAGGCGAGACCATCGGCCAGCTTGGATACTCGAAGGACCATCGTCCCGACCTGAAACAGATGGTGGTGGGCATGGTGCTGGACCGCAACGGCAATCCGGTGTGCAGCGAACTGTGGCCGGGCAGCACCGCCGACGTGAAGAGCCTGATTCCGATCGTGGAACGGTTGCGGAGCCGGTTCGGAATCCGGTCAATCTGCATCGTTGCCGACCGGGGGATGATCAGCGCCGAGACCCTGAAGCAAGTGGAGTTGCGCAAGTGGCAATACATCCTGGGCGTGCGCATGAGAAGTTCTACGGAAGCCAAGGCAGTGGTGGCGCGCGCCGGCCGCTACGCGGAAGTGCATCCCAAGAGCGACGACCGGCACGATCCGTCGCCGCTGCAGGTCAAAGAGGTCTGGGTCGAGGATGCGCGCCGGTATGTGGTGTGTCTGAACGAAGATCAAGCCACCAAGGACCGCCACGATCGCGAGGCGGTGGTGGCCTCGCTGCGCGACGCGTTGAGCAAGGGCGACAAGTCGCTGGTGGGCAACAAAGGGTATCGCAAATATCTCAGAACAGGAGGAAAGCAGTTCGCTGTCGACGAAGACAAGATCAAGGAGGAAGCGCGCTACGACGGCAAGTGGGTGTTGACGACCAACATGGATCTGCCAGCGGCGGAGGTGGCGCTGCGGTACAAGCAACTGTGGATGGTGGAGGATGTCTTCCGCTCCATGAAATCTCTGCTGGATACCCGGCCGATCTATCACAAGTGCGACGAGACGATTCGCGGGCACGTGTTTTGCTCCTTCCTCGCGCTGCTATTACGCAAGGAACTGGAGGATCGATTGGCGCGCCGAGAGTGGAAGCTGGAATGGGCTGACATAATTCGGGATCTGGACAACCTGGTTGAGATGGAAGTCGCAATCAGCGGTAACAGCTATGTCTTTCGCGGCCAGACTTCCGGCGTGGCCGGCAAAATATTTCAAGCCTGTGGCGTTGCCCTGCCACCCACGCTGCGAGCATGCTGAATCTATCTTCAATTCGGCGCAGTTGGAGAGAACGCGTGTCACTACACCATTTTCAAAACTGCAACATGCTGATAATCAATCACTTCCGAAAATATGGTGTAGAAGATGAGTTTGACATCAGCGGAAGGAATTGAAGCATAGATCGAACTGTCCGGTGTGAGGGCACGTAGCTCAGTGGATTTACACCGGGGGAGGCACGCTAATGACAGTCAATGTCTGAGGATACGAATGTTTGAACGTACGAATGGCCATTTCTCCCCGGCTAATGGA